>JBCCCJ010000799.1:0-3765 GCA_039033615.1 Bacteroidota bacterium | reverse complement strand
TGGTATGCTCGGTCCCTTTCATGGAAATTCGCTGTTGGATGGTGATGCTTTTGCTCCCAATTCGGTTGATGTGGGTTTCAATTTCCAACACATCGCCCAACATTGCCGCGCCGGAGTAGTTGAGATTGATGTTTACCAATACAAAGGCCAGCCCCAATTCCATGAACATGCCAGACTCAAAAAACCCTTGAAAGTGATTCCAACGGGCTTCCTCCAAAAATTCCAGGAATTTGGCATTGCTCACCTGACCGTACAAGTCGAGCGTCCAGCTCCTGACGGTGATTTCGGTGTAGGATGTTCGTGCTTCCTTTTCCATGGGAAAAATGGGTAGTTTGCAGGTCAACAATAGCCGAAATTACAGCAAAAATTCCATACCCAGTGGTCTACAGGCAAAATCCATTCATTTTTGTCAATCCTGTATGCAATGAAAATTTCCCAGCTTCTTTTGTGCCTGGCCTGTTTAGGCTTTGGGACCCCTCCTCCAGATTCCTGGCAAACTCCTTTTGAGCAAGGAGGAGAAACCCAAAGCGCGACTTATGCAGAGGCCATCGAATATTATCAACGTCTGGCCTCAACCTACGAGGAAGCCCATTTGTGGACCTACGGAGCTACGGATGTCGGAGAACCCTTGCAAGTATTGGTCTTATCAAAAGAGCCGAATATCAGCCCGTTTGAGGCAAAAGCCTCGGGCAAGCCCATCCTCCTGATCAACAATGGCATCCATCCCGGAGAACCTTGCGGCATAGATGCGAGCATGATGTTGGCCAGGGATCTGCTACAAACCCCCGAGAAAAAAGCCTGGTTGGAAGACGTCATTGTCGCCATCATTCCGGTGTACAACATTGGGGGTGCCCTGAATCGAGGCAGTGATTCCCGAGCAAATCAGCTAGGACCTGAGGCCTATGGCTTTCGAGGGAATGCCCGCAACTATGACCTCAATCGGGATTTTGTCAAAGCAGATACGCGAAATGCACAAGCTTTTCATCACATATTCCAGGATTGGTTCCCCCACCTGATGATCGATACCCACACCACCAACGGGGCCGATTACCCCGCGGTCTTGACCTACATCACCAATACCGAATCCCGTACCGGCCTGAAGACCCAGTGGGTATTGGAGGATGCCTTGATTCCTGCGCTGACCGAGCACATGGCAAAACAGGAAATCCCGGTCAACCCCTATGTATACGGGATGGGAAAAGAGCCCCGGCAAGGGATCAAGTCTTTTTTGAATCTCCCCCGCTATTCTACTGGCTATGCGAGTCTGTTTCAAACGATGGCTTTCATCACCGAAGCGCACATGCTCAAATCATTTCCAGAGCGAGTCTGGGCGACCTATCATTGGCTAGCAGGGACGATTGCCTATGCCGCCGAGAACGGTGAACAGGTGGTAGAAGCCGTAGAGATCGACCGCTTGGCGATTCGAGCTCGACGGATCTTCCCCGTGGATTGGACTTTGGATCGGGAGCAGGTGGATTCGCTTTGGTTTTCTGGCTACGAAGCCAAGACCAAACCCAGTGAAGTCACCGGAGCCGAGCGCATGTATTATGATCGGGACGAACCCTACCAGGATTCCATTCCCTTTTATCAAACCTATCAGCCGACCACGACCATCAACGCCCCAGAAGCCTACCTCATCCCACAAGCTGAGCAGAAAGTTCTGCAACGCCTTCAACAAAACGGGGTCAAATTGGCGTATCTGAGCAGGGATACCATCCTGGAAGTAGAAGTCGGTTACATCAGAAATCTGGAAACCTCCCGCCGCAGTTATGAAGGACATTTTGTGCACCAGAAGCTCGAACTGGAACGGATGACTCAGTCCATTTCTTTTCGCAAAGGAGACGCTGTCGTTTGGCTAAATCAAGATCGAAATGCCTATATTGTACATGTGCTGGAACCAGAGGCGCGGGATTCTTTTTTTCGCTGGAACTATTTCGACGGAATCTTGATGCGGAAGGAATACTTTTCTCCTTATGTATTTGAAGACGAAGCGGCGAAGATGCTAGCGGAAGATCCAGAACTACAGGCGAAGTTTGAGGAAGCGAAAGCGAACGATCCAGCCATGGCCGCAGAGCCGTACCTCCAGTTGGATTTCTTATATCGCTCATCCCCGCACTACGAATCTACGTACAACCGGTATCCCATCTTTTTTTTCCGTCAATCTTCATCTCTTCCCCTGGACTGATTCATGCCGCCTTCTGAATCTTATACGGACCTGCAAGCCGCCAGACAACGCATTGAAGAACTGGAGCAGATGCTTCAGGAAGGCCGAAGGCATTGTCAGGAATTGGAAAACAGACTGGCAGCTTTCATCCAGCACATTCCGATGTCGGTGGCGATGTTTGATCGGGAGATGCGATATATGATGGTCAGTGACCAATACCTGCGGGATTACCGTCCAGAGGAGGAAGAAATCATTGGCCAAAATCACTACGAGGTATTCCCAGATGTGCCAGCCAACTGGCGGGAAGCCCATCAACGCTGCCTGATGGGGGCGAGCGAATCCTGCGAAGAAGACGAATATCAGACCCGGAGCGGTCGGGTGCTGTACATTGATTGGGTGGTACAACCCTGGTTTGTGCAGGAGTTGGAAGTGGGGGGCTTGATCCTGATCAGTGAGATTGTGAATGATCGGGTCGAAGACAAACAAAAAATGGCTCAGTTGAATCGGGAATTGCACACTTCTAACCAGAAGTTGCAAGCGTATGCAGAAGCCGTTTCTCATCTGCTGCGAGAACCCATGAAATCCAGCTATCAACAAACCAAAATACTCAAAGAAAATCTCGCCCAGCTTGGGAAGGAAGAAACCGAGACCCGCGTGGACATGCTCCGGGCACAACTCTTGCGCATGCGACTGACCTTGCAGGAGATCTACGAGTTTGCACAGGATCAGCACAGTTCGGAACAAAGCCCCATCTCCTTGCGCGAAGTCTTAGGGAAGGTCATGGGCTTGCTTCAACATCAGATCTCCCAACGGCACGCCCGCATCCTTTATGGACCACTTCCGACGGTGTTTGCAAATGAATTTGAAATGACCGCCATCTTTCACAACCTCATCAGCAATGCCATCGCCCACCAACAAGGGGACAGCATGGAAATTCGGGTGGGGGGCCATCAGACAGGGAGATTTCTGGCACCTGGAGATGAGCGACAATGGCGCTGGCATTCCCACCGATCGTCTGCAAAACATTTTTGAACCCGACCGCCAGATGGAATTGGATCCCAATCGTGAATTCCGAGGAATCGGTCTTCCCATGTGCAAGCGGATTCTGACCAAAATGGGAGGGGATATCTCGGTACATTCCACCTTACAGACCGGGACAACCGTCCTCATTCGCTTGCCGTACACAGAGGACGTTTCTGAATGAGCTATGCGAAATACCCGCTGGATGTTTGTCGTTTTGGTGGCCGTAGCTGGCACCGCCTGTAATCCGTCCACCCTAAACTGGCAAGACCTCAACGTCCGTACCCTCCAACATCAGCCGATAGCTCTTGGGGAATATCAAGGAGAAAAAATCCTCCTCAATTTTTGGGCGACCTGGTGCGGCCCATGTGTAGCCGAGTTGCCAAGTATGATCGAAGCTCACGAACAATTGGGGGATCAGGTTCGTTTTGTACTCGTCTCCGATGAAGACCCAACCGTCATTGAGCGCTTTGCCCAACAGAAAAACCTTCCCTTTGACATGCTCCACCTGGAAGCTTCCTTTCAAGTGGCGGGGATCGTTTCCATTCCACAAACGTACCTCATTGATTCTCACGGGAAAG
>JBCCCJ010000798.1:0-3770 GCA_039033615.1 Bacteroidota bacterium | reverse complement strand
TCTCTTCTCCCTCGGGTCCATCCACATAGACAGAACCGCTGGCTTTGCAATCGCCAGGACCGGAAGTCGTCAGTTTGACCTCGAATTGCTTCCCTTTTGCGCCTTGGGGGAACGCATGGTAAATGGTCGGGTCCGTGGTCGTTTCCGGGGCGCTTCCATCTCCAAAGTCCCAGGTAAAGGAAGTCGGTCGCCCTTTGGCAAAGACCGGGGCAAAAGCGAAGGTTGCGCTTTTGTCATCCTCTTCTGCCAATACCACGTCGATGCGAGACAAGGTAGGACAGGCATCATGACCAGGAACCAATACCGAAGTTTGGCCTTCTGGCTGACACACACCAGGCCCTTCCAGTTTCACATGGACAGGGAAATTGGCATCCTGACCAGCCAGGGATTCATAGGTATGAGAGACGGTCGGTTCGGTGGTGGTAACCGTAGGGGAACCATCCCCAAAGCTCCAAATATATTTGTCTGCCTGGCCTTCGGTAAGAATGACTTCGAAATCTACTTTTCGATCCTTACCCTTGACGGCTTTCTCCACTTTGCGCACTTCTTTCACCCAGGGACAATGGTGAATGATTTTGACACTGGTCTGGATGGATTGCCCACATTCGCCCGGCCCAATGGCCCGAACTTTCACCGTGTACAGCTGATCAACTCCCAAACTGCGGGCATATTCATGGGTCGCAGTAGGCTCCTTGGTGGTTTCTAAGGGGCTGCCATCGCCAAAGTCCCACTCAAAACTCTCTGGGACTACTGGGCTCAGGACTTGCCAATTGAAGGTAAATTTCTCCTTGCTGGCGTCAGCTACCGCTACTTTGCTGGAAGTAATTTCTCCCATAACCGGACATACGTGAGGAATCACCACAGTGGTCGTCAGGCGCTCGCTACACGTGCTAGGTCCGTTGGAAGTAACGCTGATCGTTACGATTTTGTCCGTACCAAAGGGTTGTTCATAGACGTGAGATACTACCGGAGTATCCGTGGTCTGAGGAGCAGAGCCATCCCCGAAGTCCCACACGAAACTACTTGGTGCAGGGGAGCCAACTGCTATTTCAAAGCGGATCGTCACCTCTCCTTCTTTGGTCCCTCGTACAAATTCATAACTCAAGCCTTGACTCAACGGACAAGCAGGGCCATCCAAGCTCAGTTTTGTCTTGGCGCTCGCATGGCAACTATCTGGCCCATCCGTGTTGACGGTGATGGTTGCATCCAACTGTCCATCATAAGGCAGGATGTAGGTATGAACTAGCGTAGGATCTTTGGTGGTCACACCCTCGCTACCATCTCCAACATTCCATTTGAAGCTCGTCGGTGGGGGACCGAATACCAGAGCAGTCATCCGCACTTTGGCTTGATCGCCTTCTTGCGACAAGACCTCGGTCGTGATGCCATGGATCACTGGGCAGGCACCTGCGAGATCGGTTTGGGCAGAACGATTCTGATCACAAGTGCTTCCCGGCCCAACAGTCTGCACCGAAACCGTCACCGTTTTGTTGTCTCCTGCTGGTCGGGCATAGGTATGCTCCACCTGTGGCACCTTGGTATTGTCAGTAGCTCCGTCGTCAAAGTCCCAATTGAAGTCCGTCGGCTGAGGTCCATTGGGGTCCACTTCCAAGGTCGCCAAGACCACCTGCTCGGTATCAGTGGTTCTGATCGTCTTCAAGGTCAAGTCCCCGATCACCGGACATACGCCTGGGATGACTTTTTCGGTGTGTTGGGGCTTGTCGGGACAGGTACCCGGCATATTCCCATTCAAGGTAATATTCCGAGTAATGGCATCTCCACTGGGACGGGTATAGGAGTGCGAGATGCGAAGATCTGTAACCGTGTCTATGGTTCCATCTCCCCAATTCCAAATGAACTCTTTCGGAAGCACATGGGGATCTTTCATGACCGCCTCGTAGGTAACTTCCAGGGTAGTTTCCGTGAGCGTTTCGCTTACTTTTTTGATGCCCTTGATGACCGGGCAATCGGCTCCTCCAACAGTCGTCTCACAATGGATGCGATCCACGCAATCTCCTGGGCCACGCGCAACGACTTTGATGTCATATACTTTGGGTCCTTCGAAGCTGTGCTGATAAATGTGAGAGTTATTGGAATTGGGAGTAATCTCGTGTTCAGAACCGTCTTTCCACACCCATTTGAAATCAGTGGGGGTGCCGGTGATCACTTCTACATCGACATCTACCCGGCTTTGTAATCCATTCAGTCGGGTCACTGTGATTTTGGTGAAGCGAATCTGCGGACATGGTTGAGGGGCAGAAGGGAAATGATGGGTCTGGGTATCGGTGCAGCCATCCGCCGCGTGAATGGTGACTTTGACGGCATAGTTCGCGGGAACATCCTTGCTCCGTTGGTAGGTGTGCCGAGCGGTAGGCTCAGTCGTTTCGGAGGTATTGCCATCTCCCCATTCCCAGGTATAGCCTTCGATGGGCGGTGCACCGAACACGTTGACTTGGGCGGTAACTCGCTGCTCTACGTCGGTGAGTTTGTCTTCTGTCACCTGAACACTGGAAATCACCGGACAGTTTTGGGTAAGGCCCATCGGGGTACAACCCAAGGGATACAAATGCCGATTGGGCTTGTAGGTTACGATGAAGGTCCAGCCATTCTTGCCGTAGGCCCGTTCGTCCATGAACTGCTTACGCTTGTCTTGGTAGAGATCTTCTCGTTCCCACTCGTCAACGAGGGAATGGTTGCCGGGCTGTAAGTTGAAGCCTTTTGCGGGTTCAGCAGCAATTCCAAAAATTTGAGAAATGTTGACAATTTTTTCGCCATTTTTGGTTAGGCGTTCGCAATAATAGCCGCCCAAAATGGTGAAAAAGGGATCGTCTCCGGTTTGGTCCAACTCTTTGTTTTCGATCTTGGCACCAATCAGGGTATTCACATTGAAATCCTGCAGGGAGCTGGGATTGCTTTGGGTATAAATCACTCCGTAGAGTGGCGGATTGGGATCGGGTGGATTGTCTCCACTGACGGGTTGAGAGCGGACAATCGGTCCCGAGCGAACAGCAGAGCGGCCTGCAAATTTGTCTGGAGTTGGAATGGGGATACTCATAAAAACTGAAGGGGTTGTGGATAAAAAAAGAAAGGCTTGAATGCAGGAATCTCGGGTATTTGACGTTCAGGAATCCCAAATATCAACACCCGCAAATTATTCAATATGGTTGAGAGAATTGCTTCAAAATACAAGATTTTCGGAAACCTTAGGATTTTTTTGATTTGACTGATGAGAATGATATGGCAAGGACTAAACTGACTCAAGCATTCAAGGATGCCATCTCGGACCTTCCAGATAAGGATAAGGACAAACTTCTTTACCGCCTGATCGCCAAGGATTCTGCCTTGGTAGAGAAGCTGACTTTTGAATTGATCGAGGACGGCCAGACCATGGAAAGCCGACGCGAAGCCCTGGGAGATTCCATTCAGCAGCGGTTGAAATTGGAGAAGCAACAGTTCTATTCTCCCGGCTATGTCCTCTTGAAAATCAGGGGCCTAAGCGGAGACATCAACCGCCATGTCAAAACCACCAAAGACCACTACGGAGAAATTGAATTGAATTTCTTCTTGCTCAACGAAACCCTCTTTCAAATGGGAGATTTGCTGAAAGGTCAACCCAGCCGAAAAATGGAAACCCTGGCCGCTTATATCATCAAGCGAACCCTCAAGCTATTCCAACTCCTGCGAAAACAACATCCGGATGTCTTGCTGGATTTTGCCCAAGACATGAAGGATCTGGGAGAAAACATCGGCCAACATGACCTCCTCATGCT
>JBCCCJ010000797.1:0-3779 GCA_039033615.1 Bacteroidota bacterium | reverse complement strand
TCCTTTGCCTAATTATCGTTTTTTCTCTCGTCGAGGGCACAGTATGGTGTGGACTGGATGCAGCCTCATTGCATGGGGAGGAGTAGAAACCCTAAATTCTACCTATCGCAACATTGGCGGTATCTATCTTGCACCAGAATTATACCTCTACGTCAAACTCTAATCAGTCTCAGATGAAAACCATTGTATTTCTCATGGGACTGCTTACTTCCTTGTCCCTCACCGCTCAACAGTTCAGCGTCCAAGCTGGCACCTCGGTCGTGGCTAGTGGGAGTCCTGCCATGGTGTTCCACAGTTTGTCTTTGCAACAGGAAGGACAATGGCTGCCTGCTCAAAGTTCCCTGTACCTCACGGGATCCAGCGCCACGACACTCACCGGAACTGCACCGATTTCCCTCTATCGGATGGTGCTAGACAAAGCTTCTCAAGTCCAATTGGGAACCAATGTAACCCTCAGCGATCAATTGTGGTTTTCTCAAGGCAAGCTTGATCTCAATGGAAACGAGTTAAATTTGGGCACCACTGGCTATCTGTCTAATGAACAAGAAAGCAGCCGATTGGTCAGCTCTGCTATCGGGGGGGAAGTAGTTCGCTGGGTGACATACACCTCTCCTATTTTGGCCGATTCAGGTTCTCTTGGAGTAGAAATATCTACAGCCAATGCGTTGGGCCTAACTGAAATTCGGCGAGGGCACTTTCCCCCTACTCTCCCAGGAGGTAGCGGAATGGAACGCTATGTTCAGCTTTCTCCCACTCAAAACTCTGGACTCAACGCTAGCATTCGCCTCTCCTATTTCGAAGTGGAGCTCAATGGACAGCTTGAATCAGAACTCCAATTTTTTCAGTCGACCGATGGTGGGAGTACCTGGACATCGGAAGGTTTTTCTACCAAAGATCTCGCAGAGAATGTGGTGGAGTTGGACGGACTCAATTCCATGGGCTCCTTTACCTTGGCCAATGTTGGCACCTTCCCAGTAGAATGGCTAGGATTCCGGGGAGAAAAAATTGGCCAGCAAGTCCGATGCGAATGGACCATTGCGATGGAACAAGATCTGACTCACTATGAATTGGAGCGAAGCTCTGATGGGCAAGTGTTTGAACCTATCCTGCGAATGAACTCCCTAGGAAATAGTGAAACCGCCCGAACCTATACTGGGTGGGATCGACATCCTTTGTCTGGTATCAACTATTATCAGCTGAAAGCCTGGCAATTGGATGGAACCTACCTACTATCTAAACAGATTTCCGTGCAATTTGAAACAGGCTCGGCCTTTGTACTGGCACCCAACCCAACCCATAGCAGTGCAGAATTACAAGCCTTTTTGCCGCAAGCGATAGTAGGCTACCTCCAAATCTATGACACACAAGGACAACTCCTTCATCAACAAACCATCAATCTCCCTTCTGGTACTTCTGTATTGCCACTGACCCTTGAAAACTTCGCGAAAGGGATGTACCTTATTCGCGTCATAGGCGGGCAATTCTCCGCGGATTTACCTCTCCTACGGCTATAATTCATTGCTAATTCTGCGCTTCCTCTTCTGAAACTTGTGCCCCTTCCTGCGGCATAGTGGTTTCTGTGTTCCTTTCCATTCAAGACGCTAATTCCTATGAACTCCCGCATTTTTGTACTCTCCTTGCTCTTTGTCTTTCTGCTCCCCTTGTCCCTCTTGGCGCAGCGCCGAATCGCCGTTCAGAACGGAGGCAACCCCTCCTTCTATACCGAGCTAGATTCTGCCATCATCCACGCGCAGGCGGGAGATAGCATTTTTTTGCCGGGGGGGATATTTCAGACGAATCTGGACTCAATCAATAAAACCATCCATTTGATTGGGGTCGGTCATAATCCTGATTCTTCCCAAGCAACCGGAAGGACAAAGATACTGGGGGCTGTCATTTTGGTGAATGGGGCTGACTTTTCTAGCTTTTCTGGCATCTATTTCGAGGACGAATTAATTGTAGGCACATCGCCTTCGAATGTTCAAGTTTCTGCTCTCAAGATAGACCAATGTAATTGGTACAAAATTCTACTTTCCTATGCATTTGCTGTATCCTCCGGTTCATATGGACATCAAATCACCCGATGTGTAGTTCGCAAGGAATTGTGGGGAGGCTACTCCACTGATGGCCTCATTGCCAATAATATCTTCGGTTGGAAGGTTTCCTATTTTGCATCAGGCAATCAGTTCCTGAACAATATTTTCTCTAGGGATGCGACAGGGTTTGGATGTAATACCTTCTTTAACATATCCTTTTGTGAATTCAGGAACAACATCATTCTAAACAATTGCGATATTGGGGATACGGAGTTTGAGGACAACTTTTTATCTCACAATTACATCATCACCGGAACCGGAGGAGGATGGGATAATAGAAATGAACTAAATAACAACCTCATCAATCAACCTTTTGCAGGATTATTCCAAAACGTAGGCACAGCACAATTCAACGCGTTTTACTACAGCTATGACTATCGCTTAGCGAGTCCAGTCGCTCAGGGATTCGGTACGGACGGTACTGACCTAGGGGTGTACGGAGGAGTTTTCCCATGGAAGGAAGGGCAGATCCCTTTTCAACCACATTATCAATCGGTGACTATCGACCCTATGACAGATGGGAGTGATAGCCTACGGGTGAAGATTCGGGTAGAAGCGCAAAAACGATAGCCATGAAATCGACCAATTTATTGCTTCCTTTCACGCGCATATTACTCATCGTTCAACTATTGCTAGGAACGCTGGGAGTTGTACAGGCGCAAGGTCCCATCGGATATTGTGGCTTCATTGAGGCGGATAGCGCATTCAAATCGGCCCACCCTGAACTAGGGACTATAGATGATTTTGAGCAGACCATGGCGAAATGGCATGATCAAGCGAATATACAGCCCCTCAATAGTTCGGAAGAAATCCTGGTTATTCCCGTGATCTTCCACATCATCCACAATGGGAATCCAGTTGGGGTGGGATTTAACATCTCTCAGGAGAGAATCGATACGCTATTGAAGGTATTGAATGAAGACTTCAGGCGTTGTAACCCTGATACCATGAATACCAGAGCCATTTTTAAGAATGACGCTGCAGATAGCAAAATCCAGTTTGCTTTGGCGCATATCGATAAGGATGGGCAGTCCTTGACAGAACCAGGAAAGGAACCCGGTATTCAAAGATATTCCTGGATGTCCTTAGCTTTAGCCCCTCCTGAAACAGGCCCAGGCGACAAAACAGGGTGGCGAAATACGTATGTAGATGAAGAGATCAAGCGAAAAACCTCATGGAACCCCAATGAATATTTCAATATTTGGATCGTCGATAATTACCATCTTCAATTTGGACTTGCACCTGTGAAAAGAGCTGGCTATGCTACCTTCATTACACCGGTAAATTTATTGTGCTTCTCACAGCGAAATTCCATAGGCCCCATCTATGGCGCACCGGCAGGCCTATCGCGGCAAATTGTATCAAAGCGCCGATCGGCGCCAGCGCATGGCTTCGGCACGTCCAACCGAGAACACGCCCTGAAGCAGTACGCTGTGTGGACGGCGTGACGCGTGGGTCTCCCCATTACCTGTGTGCGTATGCAACGGTGTGTTGTTGGCAAGCTAACATTTCTCTTCGATAATGAGCTCATAGCGCACCCAGCGCTTCCGCGCCTTGCGATTGCAACGACCAAAGCCGCCACTCGCTGCACACGCCTGAGTTGCATATGGCACTCTTGCGTCCTGTACCTCACGACATGCTTTCCCGTACCACCCTACGCAACTCCTATAAAATCCCTTGCAC
>JBCCCJ010000796.1:0-3780 GCA_039033615.1 Bacteroidota bacterium | reverse complement strand
GCTTCCCGCAAATTTCTTTGTTTGAGACGATCACCACCTTTTCTTTCATTTTCTATTTCTTCAGCCTGGCAACCTTGGTCTTCCTGGGCTTACCAGTATTAGGCTTGCGCTCCCTGCGCTCCCGGCAATTTGTCTATGACATTCCCCTCCGGGCCAAAATCCGTTTCGGGCTTTTGGCGATCAGCATTTTGCCGATGATTGTGATCATTGTGCTGCTGTATCCATTCGTTTCCAGCCGATATGAGCAGGAAGCCCGGGATCAGTTGAGTGAAGAAACGGCCAGAATCGCCACCTTGGTGCAACCACATTATTGGAGCCTGCGAAACGATCCCTTTAGCCGCTTGACGCTACAGCGAGATTTTCAGGATGAGATCCTGGAATTGGCCAAATATGTCCAGAATGATATCAATGTGTACGATCAGCAGGGCAAATTCATCGCCTCTACCCAGCCAATGGTGTTTGACATGGGGATCAGTACCGACCTGATGGATGCGAGAGCGTTGAAGATCCTGAAACGGGAAGGTACCTCCGATTTGATGATCCAAGAGCAGACTGGTAACCTGGAATATCTTTCCGGGTATCGGGCAATCATCGGAAGTGGGAAAGATCCGATTGGGTTTATCAATGTCCCCTATATCGCCCGACAAGACCAATTGCAGGATCAGATCATCAACTTCCTGGCCTATTTGGCCAACATTTACCTATTGGTCTTTTTGCTATTGAACGTGATTGCGGTTCTGGTGTCCAATACCATCACCAAACCCCTGACCGTGGTACAACAGCGTCTGGCAGATACCAGTCTTGGGAACATCAACGAACCGATCAAATACAACTCCAAAGACGAGATTGGCGACATCGTGAAGGCCTACAACCAGATGGTAGAGAAATTGGCGGAGTCTGAGAAAAAGATCACCCAGAACGAACGGGAATTGGCTTGGCGGCAGATGGCGAGACAGGTGGCCCATGAAATCAAGAATCCCCTGACGCCGATGCGCTTGAGTATTCAGCACCTCAGCCGAGCCTGGGGAGAACAGTCCGCTCGCTTGGAGAAGATGTTCCCCAAGGTGATGAAGACCCTCCTGGTCCAGATTGATTCCTTGGTGCGCATCGCCAATTCTTTCTCCGAGTTTGCCAAAATGCCGGAGCCTGTGAAAACCAAAGTCAACGTCAACGACGTCTTGTTAGAAGTGGTGGACCTTTATGCCCAAATGGAAGAGACCATCTGGCTCATAGACGTTCCTAAGGAAGCTTTTTGGGCCTACGGCGACCGAGATCAGCTCTCCCGTTGCTTCAATAATATCATCAAAAATGGTTTGCAGGCCATAGAGGAAAACGGTATCCTGCACATCTCTATGCGGATTTTGGAACAACGAACCCGGATCGAGATCAAAGACAATGGCAAAGGCATGTCGGAAGAAGTACAACGTCGCGTCTTCGAACCTAGCTTCTCTACCAAAACCTCAGGGATGGGGCTTGGATTGGCCATTGTCAAGCGGATCATCGAAAACTCCGGTGGCACCATTTTTTTCCGCAGCAAAGAAGGAGAAGGAACCACCTTTATCATTGAAATTCCGTCTTTGGAAGTAGAAAGCCTTCAGCCAGCACCAGTTGGTCAGTAAGCCCCCGCCTCTCATGGGGAAGCTGTTTTCCCACATACCTTGCCTCTTTTTGCTCCGATGGATGATCGGTATCAGTTGCCTATGCCTTGGCTCAAGCCTTGCTGTGGGACAATCCATCCAATGGCAAACAGATACCTTGAAGTGGGCTGGAAAAGATACCCTCACCTTGAGCCAATCGTTTTTGGTTCCCTTTTCTGATAGCCTCTTTTCCGAGGCAGGAGCATGGATGTCCCCCAGTTCGTATAAAGTCCTGCCCGATCAAGGGCTGCTGGTGTTGTCCACCGAGGCGGCGAGCCAAGGCACGTACTACCTCCGATATCGGTATTTTTCAGAAGCTCCTCCTCAAGAATTGGCCCTGCGAACATTCACGACCGTGTTAGATACCAGTACCCAGGAAGTACAGGTCGATGTGATCTATGATCCACGCTTGGAGCAGGGACAGGAGGTCTTTTGGGAAGACGAAGGGGGCATTCGCAAAAGCGGCAGCCTCTCTCGGGGCTTAACCCTGGGGAACAATCGGAGTCCTTCCCTGACCAGTGGCCTTCGTTTGCAGTTGGAAGGGGATTTGGGAGATGGCCTCAAAGTAGTGGGAGCCATCACTGATGAAAACATTCCCATCCAACCCGATGGGACCACGCAGCAGATTTCTGACTTTGACCGGGTTTTCCTCAAACTGATGAAGGATGCCTATGAAGTAACCATCGGGGATTTTGAAGTCAGTCAAAAGGGGAGCCATTTTGCCAATTACTACCGCAATGTTCAGGGCTTGCAATTCCAGGTGAAACAAAAAAATACCATGGTACGAGTCAGCGGAGCGGTCGCCAAGGGGAAATTTCACACCAATACCATTGCCGGGATAGATGGAGTTTCCGGCCCTTACCAACTGACGGGGCGAAATGGAGAACGCTTTTTTATCGTGCTGGCGGGAAGTGAAAAGGTGTACATCAATGGCAAACTCCTGATCAGAGGGGAAACCAATGATTACGTGATCAACTACAACACGGCTGAAATTACCTTCACCTCCCAACACGTGATCACCAACATCACCCGAATTGTGGTGGATTTTGAATACAATGATCGCTATTTCAATCGTTCGCTGGTGGTGGCGGAGGCGAAGCATCAGGCGTTGGATAACAAATTGAAATTTCACTTTTCCTATGCGAGAGACGCCGACAATCCCAATGCACCTTTTGACAATCCAGATGCCTTTCAATTGGTGCGGGACAGTCTGGGGCAGGTGGGCGATAGCCTGAATCAAGCGGTTACGTCTGGCATTTTCAACCTCGGCTATGAAGAAGGTCAAACCCGTTATGCCGAGCGGGATACCACCATCGACGGCCAAACGTATGTCTATTATGTGCGCTCCAATGACCCTGCGACAGCGGTCTATGGCATAGAGTTCAGTTTTGTTGGGCCGGGACAGGGAACTTATAACCCCAAACCGGGCTTCAATGAGAACGTTTTCGAGTGGGTGCCACCAGGACCGAGCGGGGAATCATTGGGGTCCTACTCACCAGAACGCAGATGGGTATTGCCTCGCTTATTGCAGGTGGCTGATGCGCGCGTGAGCTACCAATTGACCAAACGGCTCCAATTGTTCTCCGAAACAGCTGTTAGCTCGGATGATCAAAACCGGTTGTCCCGCAAGGATGATGAAGATAACCTGGACTTCGCGAATCGAACGGGCCTACGGTGGGAGAAAGTCCCTGTGAGTGATTCCCTCGAACTGTCTGTGGAAGCCTATCATCAATTCATCGGAGAAAGCTACACCAATCTGGATCGGGTGTACCGGGCGGAATACAATCGGGTATGGGATCTGGACCCCAACGAAGTTCGGCGCGATGAGCAAATCACCGCAGCCAAAGCTAAGTTGAGCCATCTGCGAGGCCTGGAAATGGAAATCGAAGGCGGATTTCGGCAGACCGGAGCGGGGCGTACTGCCAATCGACAGGTGGTTCGGCTGGCCAGCTATCTGCCTCGGATGCTCCAGGGCAATCTGACCTACACCCGCATTGCCAACGATCGGCAGCCAGAAAATCGCTATTCTGAATGGAATCGCTATGAAGGGGATGTGTATTGGCCGTGGAAGACCTGGCGGTTGGGGATGGAGATTTGGGCAGAAGATCGAAATTTGCAACGAGCTGATTCGATCAGCCAGGGG
>JBCCCJ010000795.1:0-3783 GCA_039033615.1 Bacteroidota bacterium | reverse complement strand
CGCGCAAGCGGCGCAAGCCCGCTTTACAGGCTTCGTTTGACTTCAGGCTCCCATTTCAGGGCCAAAGCCTCGAAATTCGAAAAGGCGGCAGATGCGGACACTTCTGATCCGCTATCGGCTGATGGCTCGCGGATATGGCGGCATACGGAGGCAGCACAAAAAGTAGGTGATTTATAGGGTTTTTGAGAGGAAAAGCTGATTTTTGTCTCTCATTCCTAATTGATTCTCTATGAGTCAGCTCGAACGCACCCCTGAATCGGCCCAAAAAGAGGCGCGAATCCAAGATTTGGAAATCGCGATCAAAAAGAAGCGAACGACCATCAAGAGCCTACGCACCCGCCTGCGCAACCTCAAAGAGGACATCCAACAGATGGCCAGTGAGTCGTCAAGCATAATGAGTCGAGTGGTAGAACGCACCACCAGACTTAATCAATCCATCACGAACCAGCTACGTGAGTTGTTGGATCATCCAAAGATTCTGACCACCCCAAAGCAGCGGGAGGTAGTCGAAGACCTGTTGGAGCAATTTGATCCGCTTTCATCCTTTCCTGAGGAGATGATGGGAGGCGATGGAGATCCACAACAGGAAGAGGAACAGCGTCAATCCCGCAGTGAGTTTTTTGCCAGCTTTCAGCAAGAACCAGAGCAAGAAGAGCAGCGCGACATTCGCAAAATCTATCTCAAGTTATCCCAGGAATTTCATCCCGATAAAGCAACCAACGAGGCCGAAAATCAGCGGAATCATGAGATGATGAAGCAGATCACCCAAGCCTACGAAAACCATGACATCGCTGCGTTATTGGAAATGGAGCGCTTGTATTTGGACGAAGAAAGGGAAGAGATCGCAATTTCCGAAGCTGGCAATCTGTTGGACGCCAACATCGAGCGGTTGGAGCAAGAGCTGCTTTTTCTGGAAAATCAAGCGACTCGTCTGAGCGGCGAACTCAAAGGCATTCGGAAATCAGATGCGGGCCAAGCCCTGACCAAATGGGACCGGATGGATCGGAATGGCGTGGGATTAGAGAGCCAAGCAGCGGAAATGGAGGAGCAGTTGAAAGAGATGGAACTGCTACAAGAAACCGTAGCAGACGCCCTGAAAGCGGGGAAAATGACCTCTGATTTGGAGGAAATGCTCCGACCGATAGACGAGGAAGACCTCCTAGAGGAAATGATGGGCCTCTTCATGGGAGGTCTGATGGAGGAAGAGGAAGAAGAGGATTGGTCTGCGGCCAAATTTGAAGAGGGCATGATGGTCCAAATTGCCAAAGACAAGCATACCAGAAACAGCGGAATCCGCAAAGGGCATATCGGCATTGTCCAGGATGTATACATATTGGAAAATGATGAATTTGCGTATGAGTTGTTGCTGGAAGCCAAGGCTTTGACCCAAGTACCCCCTCATGTTGTGGAGCAATGGGTAGAACTCCAAGCGGAGTTTGGCTTGGTCCTCATTCCAGAATCGGACCTAAAACGTGTCCCTAAGCGGAAGCGATTCGACCTAGCAGCGGCGAAGGCGGCTTCTCGCACCCTGATCATCAAAGAATTTGTGGCTCAGGCTCCTTTCACCCAAGCTGAAAAACAACAATTACAGGACATCCTACTGGCCCACCCAGCAGAATCCGATGCTGTCAATTGGGCGCAAATCCTTATCCCAAAGTATATCCGCCCCAACCAAAAGGCAAAAGTGAAAAAGAATCCTCATCCCCACTTGAAAGCGTCGAAGAAAGCTGTCGCCTTCCTGGGAATCAATGAGTTTGATCCCCATGATGGATTCATCGCAATTCTGAAAAACGCCAAAAAGGAATTCTTGGCTCCGCTGAGGTATGTGAGCTTTACTCGCCCAACCCCAGAAGAGGACCAGTTGTTGAAACTGTACCGATACTGGGCAGATAACCGACTGGAGGACCATCCCTTGATGCAATTGGGACAACTCTTCTCCTAATCCTCAAAGACTTACTCTGTACGCAAGGCCTTTGCGGGATCTTGCGTAGCCGTTTTGACTGCCTGATAGCCGATGGTTCCCCAAGCAATCAACAAAGCGGAAAGGCCACCGATCACATGCACCCAGGGTTCAACCGGAATCCGATAGGTAAATTCTTCTAGCCAACCGCTCAGCAGCCAGATCGCGAGAGGCACAGCAAATGCTAACGCAATCAACACCAACCAAGTAAATTCCTTTCCGAGGAGCACAACCAATTCTGCTACCGAAGCTCCCAGCACTTTCCGGATCCCGATCTCTTTGGTGCGTTGTTCTGCGGTGAAGGCAGCCAACCCCAAGAGGCCCAGACAAGCGATGAAAATCCCCAGGATGGCCGAAGTCGTCGCTAGGCGCCCCATCATGGTTTCGCTGAGGTACATTTTGTTGAATTGCTGATCCACAAAGGTATAGCGAAATGGATAGGCTGGACTCAGTTCGCTAAATGCGGATTCTACCGATTCGATCCCTCCAGAGAGTTCGCCTGGCTTCAGTCGGACAAATACCTGTCCGGTATTCCACGGCTCTAGGGTGAGAATCAATGGTTCAATGGCTGTATAAAAAGAAGCGATGTGAAAGTCCTTCATGACTCCTATGACCTTGCCTTGCTTGCCCCATAGCGCCAAATTCTGCCCTACTGCTTCTTCTGCACTATTCCAGCCGATGGTGTGCATCGTTTGTTCATTGATGAGGTAATTGGCAGAATCCATCCCATACGTGAGGTCGAAATCCCGCCCAGAAACCAAGTCTATGCGAAAGGTCTCGACAAAATCATAGCCGATTCGCATTCCGTGGAACATGATTTCTTCCTCCTCGCCTTTCTCATCCCAATCTACCGTGGTGGTGGAATTTCCTACAGAAAGCGGATTTTGGTCCGAGGCGGTAATCGAGATTACCCCAGCTTGGTTTTCCAGTTTTTGGCGAAAAAATTTCATCCGCTTGTCACTGAACTGGGGGAGTCGCACACTTAATACCCACTCTTTGTCTAAGCCGATATTCTTGGTTTGGATGTAATTAAGCTGACGATAGATGACAATGGTCGAAATGATCAGGAAAATGGAAAGCGCAAACTGAAAGACCACCAACACCCTTCTCAGGGTAACGTTTTGCCAGCCGAGCCGAAACATCCCCTTGACCACAGACACGATCGGGAAGGATGACAGCAAGAGCGCCGGATAACTTCCAGCGAATAATCCCGCCAAAATCGCAATCAAGATCGCTGCGAACCAATAGCCTACTTGGCCTACCGGGAGAGACATTTCCTTCCCCGTAAGCAAATTGAACCCTGGCATCAAAAGCGATGTCAAGAAGATCGCCACAATGAGCGCCAACAAAGCCATGAAGATAGATTCCCCAAAAAATTGGGCGATGAGAGAGGTGCGGGTGCCTCCTACGACTTTGCGAATGCCGATTTCCTTGGCTCGCTTGCTGGAACGAGCGGTGGCGAGATTCATGAAGTTGATGCAGGCGATCAGCAAGAGAAAAATGGCGACCACTGAAAAAATCCGGACGTAGGTGATCCGGCCTCCCACATTTTTGCCGTTTTCAAAATCTCCGTAGAGGCGTTTTTCCGTGATCGGTTGGAACTCAAAGGAGGTACCTCCATCATCCCCCCGGTATTCTTTCACCAGATCATCCACTTTGATATGAAGGGCATCCAGGCTGGTTCCTTCTGTCAACAAAGCGAATCCTTGGAAATTGAAGTTCCCCACCTCGTTGCGGCGCATTTGTTCGGGCTAAATAATATACGCTACATTTTGTTTCTTTGACATCAGGGTTCGTTTTTGTCGTATGGCAGGGGACGACGT
>JBCCCJ010000794.1:0-3789 GCA_039033615.1 Bacteroidota bacterium | reverse complement strand
GCCTACTTCGAAAGGCTCAGTACAGATGCTCCCCATAAGTCCTTGTCAACAGACACTCGCAGCCCGGAGGGATGCGCATCTTGGTAGCCAATCGAAGAGAGAAGTTTGGTAGCAGGCGCGTAGCGACTGCCATGTATGTCAACATCACCCGAAAATATGTGACATGTGCCGTACCCCCAGACTTATCATTCCCCCTTCACCGCTGCCCACAAAATTTCCGCTGGGTGGTAAGCCTTCTTTTGGGTGCCGTCCCAGATTTGGTGGCGGCAACTGGTGCCGGGCGCAGCGATCAGGGTCGTTGCCTTGGCCTCCCGCACGGCTGGGAACAAGACCAATTCTCCGATCTGCATGGAGAGTTCGTAGTGCTCTTTTTCGTAGCCAAAGGAGCCTGCCATCCCGCAACAGCCACTTGGAATGACTTCTACCTCATAATTCGCAGGAAGACTGAGCAATTCCTGAGTGGGGACTACCGAAGAGAGCGCCTTTTGGTGGCAATGGCCGTGGAGCAGAACCTGACGAGCTTCTTGATGAAAATCATCCGCGCTGATGCGTCCCGCCTGCATTTCCCGCTGTAAGAATTCTTCCAAGGTGAGCACGTGCCGGGCCAACTCTTTGGCTTTCTCCCGCATCTCCGGGATCACCAGTCGAGGATATTCGTCTCGGAAGCTGAGGATGGCAGAAGGCTCAAGCCCCACCAATGGCTGTTGCACATTCACTTTCCCCGAAAATACCTGGACGTTGTACATCGCCATGCGGCGAGCTTCTTTGAGCAAGCCTTTGGATAGATGGGCGCGACCACTTTCGGCATGAGACGGCACCTCCACTTCGTAGCCCAATTTCAGTAGCAATTCGATGGCCTTGATGCCAATGTCGGTATCCAGAAAATTGGTGAATTCATCGGCGAAGAAGCACAACTTCCCTCGACTGGGGCTAGCCGGAGTCAACTGCTTGCCTCGCTTGCGCAACCATTTGCGGAGGGTGGTGGATTGGAGCTTGGGTAAGGTCCGTTGAGGAGCCATTCCCAGAATTTTTTTGGTCAGACCGCTGGGCGCTCCGGCCAGAAAGAGATTTGTCAGACCCGGCCAGATAGAGCCGAGCTTATTCAAGCGGCCTACACTGGCAATGGCCCGCGCCCGAAAGGGGACCCCGTGGGTTTGGTAATATTGATGCAGAAATTCGGCTTTCAGGTTGGCCACATTCACATTGGAGGGACACTCGGAAGCACAGCCTTTGCAACTCAGACAGAGATCCATGACCTCGTAGATTTCCTGATGAGCAAAGGGATTGTCCTCAGTGGATTGAGTAAGCATTTCCCGGAGGGTATTGGCTCGGGCTCGGGTGGTGTCCTTTTCGTTTCGGGTGGCCATATAGCTGGGGCACATCGTCCCGCCTGCCAAATGGTTCTTTCGGCAATCGGCGGAGCCATTGCATTTTTCGGCGGTCCGCAAAATGCCGCCTGTATCAGAGAAGTCCATCAGGGTCTCGAACTCCCGGGTGGTCTGATCGGCTTCATAGCGGAGGGCTGTATCCATGGGCGCGGCATCTACGATTTTGCCGGGATTGAAGAGGTGGTGGGGGTCCCAGGTTTGTTTGATGCGGCGGAAGAGTTCATAGTTCGCTTCCCCGACCATGATCGGCACAAATTCAGCCCGAACCCGTCCATCGCCATGCTCTCCACTGAGAGAGCCGCCGTATTTCTTCACCAATTCCGCGGAAGCTTGTCCGATTTTCCGGAACATCTGCCGATCTGCCGATTTCTTCAAATCCAGAATGGGGCGCAAGTGCAGTTCTCCGGCGCCTGCATGGGCGTAATAGACGGCATCTTGCCCAAAGCCTTTCATCAATTGACTGAACTCGTCGATGTAATCGGGCAGGTCTTCGATCGTTACGGAGGTATCTTCGATCACTGCAACGGCCTTGGGGTCTCCGGGAATGTTCGCCAATAAGCCCAAGCCTGCCTTTCGCAAATCCCAGACCTGCCTGATTTGTTCTCCGAAGATTCGGGGGAAAGCATAGCCAAACCCTCTGGCTTCAAATGCCGCTTGAATCACATCCAATTGCGCCTTGACCTCTGCTTCATTCTGCCCCCCTGCTTCCATGATCAGCACAGCCTCGGGATCTCCTTGAATGAAAAAGCGATACTGATCGTACAGCAAATGGCCCTTGGTGCAGTCCATGACAATCTTGTCCATCAATTCGACAGCGCGAGGCTGGTGCTGCATGGCAACCACGGTCGCCTCTAGAGATTCTCTGATGGTGCCGAAATGGACACAAATCAGGCCCAGCACTGGTGGCGGAAGCGGATCTACATGAATTTTGATCTCGGTAGTAAAGGCGAGCGTTCCTTCTGATCCGGCCAGGAGCTTACAGAAGTTGAAGGTTGGTCCCCCGGCGGTGAACACCTCGCTTTTCAACAATTCATCTACCGCGTAGCCGGTGTTTCGCCGCTGCACCTTGGGATGGGGAAATTGGGTGCGGATTTCTTCTTGGGCCTCCGATTGGGACAATTCATCGCGAATCTGCCGATATAGCTGCCCTTCCAAACTGTCTAATTCACACTTTTGCGCAAACGCTTCGGCACTGAGCTCTCCAAAGACCACCTCGGAGCCATCACTGAGGATGCAGGTCAACTCTCGCACGTGATCTCGGGTCGTTCCATAGACGATGGAGTAGGAGCCACAGGAATTGTTGCCTACCATTCCCCCAATCATCGCTCGGTTAGCGGTAGAAGTATTCGGCCCAAAAAATAGACCAAATGGCTTCAGTGCATGATTGAGTTCGTCCCGGACCACGCCAGGTTGTACCCGTACCCACCCTTCTTCCGCATTGATTTCCAGGATTTGATTGAAATGCCGGGAGGTGTCCACCACGATGCCATCGCCGACACATTGTCCTGCGAGGGAAGTGCCCGCAGTCCTGGGAATCAGCGAAGAATGGGCGCTCTTGGCAAAGTGGATCAATTGAATCAGATCCTCCTTATTTTTTGGCATGGCGACCGCTACGGGCATCTCTCGATAGACCGACGCATCGGTGGCGTAGAGAGTCCGCATCAGTTGATCGTA
Organism: Bacteroidota bacterium; assembly: GCA_039033615.1. GTDB lineage: Bacteria > Bacteroidota > Bacteroidia > J057 > J057 > JBCCCJ01. Next base: position 727 of record JBCCCJ010000794.1, on the reverse strand, counting down.
GTACAGTTCCCCTTCCAGGGAGGCTTTCAGAATATCAAGCGCTTCTGAGGTTATGGTAGCAGTCATACAGCGAAGGTACGCAAAGCCACAGCCTTGCGAAATAGCGGTTCAACTTGAAATGCGGTGTGGTGTCCCTCTATTCGATGGTGTAATCCAGGGTAATGCCTACCCGGAGCAGTTTATCGGTATCCGGACTAGGGGTATTGTCCACCAACCATTGTTGGCCGTCTATCAAATCATCTCCCGTAAAGAGATAATTCGCTTCAACTCCTAGAGAAAGCGGCCCGCTCAGTCGGAGTCTCACGCCTCCCCCAACCAGAAATATGGTATTGACTAGACTATTTCCTACCGTGGTATTGTTCAGCAAGTCGCGCTCTCCCCAGGTTTCGTATACCCCGTCGGATAGCTGTTGCAAAGCCAAGCGGGTTTCAGCAGGGTCGTTGATTGGGATGCTGTCATAGGCATATAGTTGCTGCAATCGGCCATCGTAAGCATCGACCGAGGTTTGGTACAGCTGAATGCCCACTCCAGCGGAAAGATAGATATCCAGATTCTCTCCCCCTTCTGGAGCGAAAAATCGGTTGACATTCAACTTGATTTGGGCACTAAGATCCTGGCTGCGGAGGCGGTAGTTGTGGAACACCACCGCTCCACTGTCGCTTGCGTAGAAAAACTCTTCGTTGTATACACCGTTGAGGGCAGGATTCAACCGAAAGCCAGTACTAGG
>JBCCCJ010000793.1:0-3791 GCA_039033615.1 Bacteroidota bacterium | reverse complement strand
CAAAAAAACGAAGCGCAGGGCGATTCGCAGCTTGGTAGAAACAGATGCTCTACAGAAACAAGCAGGCGCATCGCGACTGCCATTTGCTGGGATATGCTTGTTCTGGTGACATCTTATGTACACCCAAGGCCCCCTCCGGTCAATTGACCGAATTTCCGCGCCAGTTCCAGTTTCGTGATCATTTGCAAAGGTGAGGCTAGGTAAATACAGCTTTCGAGACAAATGGAGAGAAGTAGAGGGAAAGAAATTCAGCAGTAGGATCGTTCTTTCTTTGTGTCTTTATGAATCGGAGGTTGTACGCCAAGGCTTTTTCTGGTTAATTGAAACAGCAGGCATTCTGCAACTCCCACTGGTCCCTATAGAACCCTGATCTATGCCCCGACTTCGCCCTTGGCAATGGCATACCCTGCACCTGCTGCTCTTTGTGTTGACGGTTTTCGCCTGTATACTTGCCGGGACCGAACTGCGAACGGGACGATCCTGGTGGGGGGAATTGAATTGGTCAGAATTAAGCTTGGGAGTACCGTATGCAATAGCTTTTTTGTTATTCCTGAGTTGTCATGAGTTTGGGCATTATTTCACCGCCCGGCACCACCACATTCGCACCACGCTGCCATTTTACATTCCGATGTTCATCCCTGGGATTTTCAACATTGGTTCCATGGGCGCAGTGATCGCCCTCCGTCAGGCTCCGCGCAACAATCGGGAATATTTTGACGTGGGCATCTCGGGACCTCTGGCGGGTATGGTGGCGGCCATTCTGATTTTGGTGGTGGCGGTGCTGACCCTGCCGGAACCTAACGGATTCCTGCTAGCTACCTTTCCCGAGTGGGCAGAACTCTTCGGAGGCATTCCGGCAGAATCTACCTATGCGGAGTACCTGATTTCCCAACAGGATGCCGCAATTGCTACGGGTCCGACCTTATTGATGCGCGGGATTTGGCAATTGGGTCTGCCCCATTTGCCACCGGAATATTTGCTGATTCACTATCCGCTGCTCTTTGCCGCCTATCTCTCCCTCTTTGCAACTGCCCTGAATCTATTGCCGATCGGCCAATTGGATGGGGGGCATATTGTGTACGCCATGTTTGGCCCTCGGGTGGCAGGTATTGTCTCTCGCATCGCCGTCTTGATTCTGCTGTTGATCGGAGGAACTGCCCTGGTCGATTTGCGGCCGGATCATTGGACGGGCTGGTTGAGTCTGGCGGCTTATGCGGCCTATTTGGGATACATTTTCTTCAAAATCCTGAATCAACAACCTGCCTGGCGGGTAATACTTGTCAGCTTTTTGTTTCTCCTGGTCCAAAGCATTCTGTTCGTCTTGCTTCCCCCGATTGAGCCGCAGTTCATTTGGTTGTTGTATAGCATCTTGATGGTGCGCGTGGTAAAATTGGACCATCCCCCAGCCTATCAATTCGCGCCTTTGAACAGAGTCCGCATGGGGTTGGGGTGGCTCGCTTTTTTGATTTTCCTTCTTTGTTTCAGTCCTATGCCGTTGCGGGTCATTGGACTGATAGAAATGCAGATAGGTTTGTAATGATGATGAAATCTTCCTTGCTTTCTCTTTGGTTGGCTTTGCTGTTTGCCCCCCTTTCCCTCAGCGCTTATGAGTACAGCATTCGTTGGCTTCCTCCCAATACACATACCCTACAAATTGATCTAAAAATGGAGGCTGAATCGGGACAACATACCGATTTGCACCAACCTGCTTGGCGACCGGGACGCTATTATTTACAAGATTATTCCGCAAGCCTTTCTCATTTCGAAGTCGCTGATGGAAATGGGAAACCCCTGCGATGGGAAAAGCTGGACAAGGATACCTGGCGGGTGTATCATCCGGGCTCGCCTTTTCTGAGCATTTCCTATCAATTCCTCGCCAACAATCCCGATGCAGGTTCTAGCTATTACGTGGCCGATCAGGTCTTTTTGAACCCCATCAATTTTTCTCTCTTTGTGGAAGGGAGAATGGATGAACCAGTCCGGGTCTCCTTTCCGGACGTACCTGCCGATTGGGAAATTGCTACGGCGCTTCCAACCATTGACAAAGGACGATATGCCGCGTCGAGTTTTGATGAATGGGTGGATTCCCCGGTGATCTTGGCTGCGAAGCTCCACCAATTGCAATTTGCGATAGATGGCGTAGATTTTTACGTACATTTTCAGGGAGACTATCAGGGAAATGCAAAAACTGACGAAGCCTTTTTGGAAGCACTGGATAAGATGTGTCGGGAACAAGCGGCCATTTTCGGGGGCTTTCCGTTTGAATCCTACCATTTTCTCTACCGACTGATGCCCTATCGCCTGAGACATGCGGTGGAGCATACCAATTCGGCTTCTTTTGCCCTACCAGCGGCGAATACGGCTACCCCAAAAGGGATCGTCAACAGCTTTGCGGCCATCACCAGTCATGAACTCTGGCACGCCTGGAACGTCAAGCGGATTCGTCCTGCGGCCCTTTGGCCTTATGATTATACCCAGGAACAATACACTTCACTCCACTGGTTCACCGAGGGCGTAACGGATTACTACGCGCACCTGATTTTGATACGGGCCGGGGTCCGCTCAGAAGACCAATTTTGGCAGGTGATGTCCCGAGTGTGCAGCAATTTGAGTTATGACTACGCCGCATCGGTGGTTTCGCCTGCTCAGGCAAGCTTTGATAGCTGGTTGTCCTCTTCTCCCTACGCCCACCCCAACCACCAGATTTCCTATTATGGCCTGGGACAACGTCTGGGCCTATTCATCGACGCAGAACTCCTCGCCCAAACCAAAGGCGAGAAATGCCTGGATGACGTCTTTCGCTATTTGTACCAAACCCATTATCAAGAAGGACAGGGGGTACCAGAAGATGGCATTCAGAAAGCACTCGAAGTGGTTTCGGGGGAGTCTTGGGCGGATTTTTTCACGAAATATGTTACAGGTACCGAGGGGCTTCCTTATGAGGAATTGCTGGCTCCTATTGGGGTCGAGGTATCTCAAAAGCAGGATGGCAATGTCTGGCAACGTTTGGGCATCCAACGGGGGGAATGGATCACGCAAGGCTATTTGATTCGACAAGTAAAACCTGGGAGTGATGCGTATGTGGCAGGTTTTGGAGAAGGAGACTTGATCCTGGAAGTAGATGGGACACCCGTTCGAGACCAGGAGGAAACCGAAATCATGCGTGGCTGGAAGAGCGGGAAGGTGTACCAAATTCGGACCTTGACCAATTTTCAGGTACAAAATCGCAAGCTGAAAGTTACTCAATCCTTTGCTCCTACGAGTTGGCAGTTCTCACCGGCCTCTTCCGCCAAGCCCAAAGCCAAGCAATGGTATGATGGCTGGATTCGCAGTCGGCAGTGAGTTGGTGGATTGGGCAATTGGGGGAAGTAGTTTGGCTTTGCGATGATGTGAGACGCTCCCTTTGGAACTGAAGGTTTCCCTGTTGCGAGGTTAGGTTGCTTGCGGTAGTAGACCTCGTTAGAGGTCAAAGGATTGTAGCAAAAAAAGCCCGCGGAACTCTTTCCGACCTCGCTAGGGGTCGCACCGCATGGACGCGACCTCTAACGAGGTCATCATATCGGGGGACGGTACTCTCCCCTACAAACCTGAGACCTCGCAGAGGGCTTTGCCTGCGGCAGAGGTCCTGTGAGAGGAGATTTGCTGCTCTTAGTGAGACTTGAAAAATAACTTCCTCTTTTCGCGTAGATATTTCTTTCCAGATCAAGGAAGAAAAACCGAGTTTGGCGGGCCAAATGAGGCTTTTTTTGACGAAGAGATGGGAAGAAAGAACGAGTGAAAAGGTCCAAGTT
>JBCCCJ010000792.1:0-3793 GCA_039033615.1 Bacteroidota bacterium | reverse complement strand
CGATTCGCACATAGGTTGAGGAAAAATATGTTAAGAAATGAATAAACGTCGATCATGGATGATTACTTCAATCTTCACTAGGTAAAAGGTCTAAGTCGTGAAGTTGAAAACCAGGAAATGCGTTTTTTCTTCTTTTTATTACAATTTCAAAGAACGCAAGAACTGTTGGAAAGAACAGAATGCAAGGAGGATATTTTCGCCGAAATCGTTTGCGCAAATTAGCATAATTCTATATTCAGTTTGTGCCAAAAAGCTGTATCTTGAGTAAAATTGGGGTCTAAGAGGATGAACAAACCTGGCATAAATACGTGGATTTCAAGGATTTATGAATCGGGTGATGAGCACGCCTTCCGTTCTCTTGTGGAACTCCTTTCCCCAGCGCTCCAAACCTACGCCCTCACCTTTGTCCACCAACCCGAAATCGCAGAGGAGCTCGTCTCTGACGTATGGGTGAACCTGTGGCATCGAAAATCAGAATTAGCTAACATCCAGCACATACGGGCCTATTTGTTCCGGGCCGTCAAGAACCGGGCGCTCACCTATCTCCGAAAAAAATCCCTCCCCAGCGCCCAATTGGGGGAAGAATGGATGGAATCTCCTACTTCTGCCCTTCCCCAAACCCCTGAATCACATTTGATCTCCGCAGAGCTTTTTCAGGTGATGGACCAAGCGATTCAAGACCTCCCAGCCAATTGCCAGCGATCCTTCCGCCTGGTCAAAGAAGAGGGGATGAGCTATCGGGAAGCGGCCAAAACCATGGACATCACGGAAAATACGCTGAAGACCCATCTCCGAAGGGCAATCGAAAAACTCAGAAAAAAGCTCTCTGAATATCAGTCAGTTAGTAGGTTTTCTATGTTTTTTTTCTTCTTTTGTCACCTGATTCACGCTTGGATGTAGTCTATAAAGAAAAGGTCTAACGTCGTGAATTTTACTTGATATGATACACAGCTGCGTTTTTTCTCCGTCAAATGAAACGAATTGATGAGGTAATACTCCAGATTCTGGAAGGCAAGGCAAGTCCTGATGAGTTTCAAGAGCTGCAAACTTGGCTTGCTGATTCCCCTGAAAATGATCGTACCTATCAGGCCATATTGACTTATTGGCATGAGCATTCTTCCCCCAACCAACAGGGGCAAGAGAGAATGTGGGAGCGAGTCAATGCCCAATTGGTTTCCCAGACGCCTTCTTCTCCCTCATCCTCTTCTTCCGTTGTTTCCCTCCGTAGATGGGGGCTTGGAATCGCAGCCGCGATTGCGTTATTGCTTGGTTTTGGGCTTTGGGCCTGGAATCCATCCGATACGCCTGCCATTGCTATGGAAGAACATCAGAATCCACCGGGCATTCGCACCGAGTGGATCTTACCCGATGGGAGCAAGGTGTGGCTCAATGCCGACAGTAAGATTACCTTCCCTACTCAATTTGAACAAGAACGAACCGTACACCTCCGTGGAGAGGCGTACTTTGAAGTCGTTTCCGATCCTGAGCGCCCCTTTTGGGTCCATTCGGGAGAAGTCCATACCAAAGCCACTGGGACCGCTTTCAATGTAACCGCCTTCCCGGAAGCACAGGAAATTCAGGTGGCATTGATCGAAGGGGTGGTTTCTGTCTCCCCAGCCGACCCGGCCCCTCAAAGCCAGGTCATTCAGCTCACTCCTGGAGAACAGGCTATCTATGGCAAAGCAGAACGAGCCCTGAGCAAAGGCAAAATTGCTCAGGCTTCTCCGGTAGCATGGACCCAGGGATGGTTGACCTTTGAAGGGGAACAAGTATCGGAAGTTGCCGAGAGGCTGTCCCGATGGTATGGTGTCCCTTTCCACATCCAGCAGCCCAACCGTATGCAGACCCGGCTGAGACACCACATTCAGACCGAGACCAAACCCCTTGAGGTGGTCTTGGCTGAGATTTCACGTATCGCTGACTACCAGTTCGTCCAAACCGCCGATACGGTTTGGATTCGGCCTAAGTGATACTCAATAGGGATCCAAGTTCCCACGATCTATTTGAATGCGCCCATCAACTCAACCCAAATACCTCCCGCATTTTCATTCATTGAACTTCTGCCCACTTATTATTATTTTGATTGATGATACTCGCCCTTTGTCGTCTGATCTGGTTCACTAAGCAGTGAGATCTCCTACGAAAAAGGCCTAGCTTCAGGTAATTTTAGGAAAAGTGGCCCTACTCTCGCACATACCTTTTCCGCTACTACGGCTCCCTTATATTTGTCTCAGCACTCTCCTGCTGCTGGCACAGACCATCTTGGCAACGCCAGATTCAGTCATTTCCCACAGCAATCTCAAAAGCGTATACTTAACAATTTCTTGGGAGAACATCTCCCTGGAAGACGCTTTGCTGGACATTGAGCAGAAGACGGAATTTTATTTCGCCTATGACAAAAATGTTGTGGAGCGATATCAGGTCTCCCAGCATGCCAAACGCATTTCCCTGGAAAAGCTCTTGCGTAAAATTTCGAGAAAGACCGACCTTAAATTTACGCGGGTCAGTAAAACCATCTTTGTAAACCGCAAATTATCTAGCAAGTTAGGGGCGGTGGAAAGCCTTCGTACCTTTCAGCCGTTTTCGTTGGAGGAATCTCCAAGCGAGCAATCGGTTCAAAGCATCGACCTCGATTTGGTCCCAGAAAACAATCAGGTGGTCATCGGCCAGGTATTGGGGAGTGAGGGGATTCCTTTGATGGGGGCAAAAGTTTGGGTAGAAGGAACCCAGATCGGTGTTCATACAGATAAAACCGGACACTTTCATTTTTCGCTTCCCGGCGGTAAGCAGGTATTGCTAATCACCTTCATGGGCTATATGCCTTACAGTGTTGCCCTACCCAGAGAAGATCAGATTGAGGTATATCTCCAGGAGCACATTTCTACGCTGGAAGAAATCGTGGTGTTGGGCTATGGTTCTGAAAAACGAGAAGAGGTAACCGGAGCCATCCACAGTCTGTCCATGGAAAAAGTAGGTGGCCAGGCCTTGACGTCCATCGACCAAGCGATTCAGGGCAGAGCTGCCGGAGTCATGGTCACCAATGTAGGCGGCGGGGCTCCTGGCGGGGGCTTTCAGGTTACCATCCGGGGAGTCGGCACCATCAACTCCGAGACTCCACTGTATGTGATTGATGGGATTCCGATTCAGGAAAAAGGCAATGGTCAGCTAGGCACGAGTTTTCTGGCCAGTTTGAACCCCAACGACATTGAGTCCATCCATATCCTCAAAGACGCGTCTGCCGCTGCCATCTATGGAGCCCGAGCCTCGGGTGGAGTCATTCTCATCACCACCAAAAGAGGCAGAACTGGCCCTGTCAAGGTAGATTTCGAGGGATATTACGGCCTTCAATTGCAACAAAATCACTATCCAGTGCTCCAAACGGAGCAATACACCGATTTCCTCCAAGAATTGCATCAAGGACCGGATGGGCAACTCCCCCCTGCCTACGAAGGCGCCACTTCCACCGTGAATACCGATTGGCAAGCGGCATTGTTCCAGACGGCCCCCATCCAAAATTATCACCTTGGCCTTTCCGGCGGCAACCGGACTGCCACCTTTGGCTTGGGCGTCGAGTACTTCGACCAGGAAGGCACCATGCTTGGCTCGGGGTTCGATCGCTATGCCCTGCGTGCCAATTCCGATATCAAGCTCAGCAAGCGAATCAAACTCAGCGAGACCCTCCTTTTCAGCCGCACGACTCGTACCCGAAACGACCAAATAGGTGGACGAAGATCATTGGAACACGCCATCAAGCAAGCCCCAACCGTCCCGGTAGAAGATCCCACCTTCTTGG
>JBCCCJ010000791.1:0-3793 GCA_039033615.1 Bacteroidota bacterium | reverse complement strand
TGATCCAGAATTTTCGAAGCAATTGACCTCCAACTTCTGTTTGAGCGGAAAATACCAGGAGGCTATCGCTGGGCACCCAGGAATAAAAACGTCCTTCCTGCTCACCCGGCAAAATATCCTTCAAGACCTTCGTTCCAGCGGTGGTCCCATCGCTTTGCCAGAGTTCTTGACCGATTTCGCCATCATTGGCGGTGAAGATCAACTGATCGTTCAGGTGCAACAAAGGCATGATCCCAGCGCCTCTGGTCTCGGTACGGATGTCTTTGACTAGGATAGTTTGAGCGGTGGTGCCATCTGTTGCCCACAATTCCTCTCCCTTGTCTTGGTCTTCGGCATGAAAAAACAGGCGGTTTTGAAATCGAATCAATTCCTTGGGGAAGGAAGAATTGCTGCCTAGATAGATGTCTTTCAACAAATTGGTTCCCTGAGCAGTCCCATCCGTCTGCCAGAGTTCCCGTCCGGAGTCGTCCGCTAAGTGACTGGAGTTCACCCCCGTGCTGTCAGCGAAAAACTGGAAAGGATCACTGGTCCCGTTGGGATTCAAGTTTTTGACCAGGGCGGTTCCGCTAGCGGAGCCATCTGACCTCCATAATTCTCGTTGTTCTAAAAAGGTCGTGGCAGCAAAGTACAAGTGCCCATTCCAAAGGAGCAGGTTTTCTGGGTTGGAACCATTAGGCCCCGGATATATATCAAACACCACGGAGGTGTCTTGCGGATTGCTGGAGGTCTTCCACAATTCAGTCCCCCGGTTGCCAGATCCACTCGCATTGAAAAAAAGCGTATCCCCCCAGACCAGCAATTCTCGGGGATTGCTGCTCTGACCAAAAGGAATCAATTCAAGGAAAATATTTGTCCCGGTTTCCGTTCCGTCGCTGTGCCAGATTTCACTGCCTGCCGCTAAGGTGGTCGCCACAAAAAATAATTCTCCGTCAAAGGCCACCAATTCCCGCAATTCGCTTCCGCTAGCCCCGGGAACGATGTCTAGGACGATTTCGGTTCCCGCAGCAGTTCCATCCGTCTTCCACAATTCCGTCCCGAACCCGGCAGAAGCAGCCACAAAAAAAAGCGTGTTTCCCACCACAGTGAATTCTCGCGGATCGGAGAAGTTGATGGAACCATCAAAGGTAATCAAGGGGAAAGTTCCCGCTTGCGTGCCATCGGTTCGCCACAAATTATCTTGATTCAGACGCACGTCTCGGCTGACAAAAAAGAGCAAGTCAAGGGCGGGGAATAGCTTGCGAGGCTCGGCGGAGGTTGGGCCATTTTCCAAGTCATAGAATAACTGCGTGCCATTCACGGTCCCATCACTGCGCCATAACTCCCGCCCGTGCTGGGCATCCGTAGCGGCAAAATACATCTGGCCGTTAAAGGCGGTCAACTCGCCAGGTCCCCCATTTTGTGGCCCTTCCCAAAGGTCTTTGAATAAAAAGGTTCCTGCTTCCGTACCGTCAGAGCGCCACAGCTCAGCCCCCTGCTCTGCTTCCCCAAAGGCTTGAAAAAAAAGCTGATCCTGAAACACCAGAAATTGAGTGGGATTTCCGTCATCGGTTTGGGTCCGAATGTCCTTGACCAGCTCAGGAACTTGGGAGAAGGTGGGCGAAAAGCAGAGCAATAAACTCCAAAAAACGAGGTGAGGGTAGTAAACCATGAGAGGGGAATTGACTTACCTAACAAACGACCCTTATTCAAAGTTTGCTGCATCTTGTCTTCTTTGGTTACTTTGATCTCATGACGGAACAGACAGCAAATGTATTAGGTGCCACCGGCCTCGTGGGAAGTGCGCTCACTCGGCAGTTATTGGCAGACGATCGCTTTTCGAAGGTGCGGGTATTTGTGCGACGAAGCACAGGGCGTGCTTCCCCCAAATTGGAGGAGGTGATCGTGGATTATGAGCAGATGGAGGATTGGGGTAAGCAGCTTCAGGGCGATGTGCTCTTCTCCTGCTTGGGAACCACTTTAAAAACGGCGGGCAGCCAGGAAGCACAATATCGGGTAGATTACACCTACCAATATCAGGCGGCGGAAATGGCTTCTCGGCAAGGAATCAAACGCTATGTGCTCATTTCTTCTGTGGGAGCTGACCCCAAATCTGGGTTTTTTTACTCCCGGATGAAAGGCGAATTGGATGAGGCGGTACAGCAACTGCCCTTTGCGCACCTGCACATTCTCCGACCCGGTGTACTGGAGGGAGATCGGAAAGAAGATCGCTTAGGGGAATCCATCGGAATTTGGCTGGGCCATCGCTTGAAGTGGATTCCTGGACTACGGGCTTACCGCCCCATTCATGCCGATACCGTCGCAACGGCCATGATTCAGGCTGCAACAAGACCTGCGAATGAGCAGATACAAATCTCCAGCCTGGAGGAAGTGTTCCAATTGGCAGGGGAATGATCCATTCAGAGAAACGGCCAACGAAATACCGCGCGAATCTCGTGTAGGGAGACTTGTTCCCGAAAGAGGTGGCGCCCCATCGGTATCTGGAATCCATAATTGAGGGTGAGATATCCTCCGATTCCAAGTCCCGCTGAAGGCTGGAGATATAAACGATACCGCTCAAAATTGGTCAATACATTGACTCTGGCACCTATTTCAAAGAAGGCAAAGCCCGTAAAATGGCCTACGGAGAAGCCGTGTAAAGGGTCGCTGGTAGAAAGGTTGGAGTACCCGCTAACTTCCCAGCCGAGCAGGCCAGTACGACCACCTGCGCGGGTGATGCCTACCTCCAAAAAGGGAGAACGAATTCCTCGATAGCCAATGACCGGACCCCATTTATCGCCATAGCGGTTTTCGACGATCTGCTGGCTTTCCTGGGCCAAGCTATCTTTGGTCGCTTGATCTACTATGTTTTGCCCCCAAAGCAAGGGAAACCCCAAGAACAGAAACAAACAAAGCACCCAATTCCCCAATGAAGAGAGGTCAGACGCCAGATGGGTTCCCTGCCAGATCATTTGGTTGTCAGAAGTTTTAGGAGAAGCCAGATGACAGATCGCTTGGTTGTCAGAAGTTTTAGAAGAAGCCAGATGCCAGATCGCTTTGGCTGTCAGATCACTTGGTTGTCAGAAGTTTTAGAAGAAGCCAGATGCCAGATCGCTTTGGCTGTCAGATCACTTGGTTGTCAGAAGTTTTAGAAGAAGTCAGATGCCAGATCGCTTGGTTGTCAGAAGTTTTCTTACACCCTAATCAACCAATCAACTAACCCATTCCCGAATTACCAATCATCTACGCGGCCTGGAAGACCACGCTACCCCTAATCAACCAATTCCCCAATCAAACAACCAATCCTCACCAAGTCCGAACCTTGATATTCCGGAAAGAAACGGGATCGCTGTGGTCCTGAAGTGCCAAGTGGCCTTCGCGGGCTTGGCCATAGCTGGGGATGTCCTTGAATTTGGTTTGGGCTACGGCGGCTTCCCATTCGGGGGTCCAAATTTCGTATTGGGCGACCAGTTGGCCATTCAGCCAATGCTCTACCTGGCCATTGTCGAGCTTGATGCGAGCGGTGTTCCACTCTCCGGCGGGCTTGGTCGCATCCACCGTCGGAGGATTCAGGGCATAATTGGCACCGGTGGTTTGACCGGGCTCCAACTCGGCGGGATAGCCCTCATCGTCAATGAGTTGATACTCTGGCCCAGTCAGGTAGGGACTGCTGTATTGCTCGTCCTCCACGACCAGGTACATGATGCCGCTGTTGCCTTTGGGAGAAACTTTCCACTCCAGTTTGAGCTCAAAGGACCTTTTAGGGCCTCGTTCTTCGACACCAGCGCGCAAGCGGGTCTGCCGTGCGGCAGTTGAG
>JBCCCJ010000790.1:0-3796 GCA_039033615.1 Bacteroidota bacterium | reverse complement strand
TGTAATAAATCAGCTATTTAAACCTGCTAACCAGTAAAAACTGTGGTAATTCTGATGAATACCGCACGGAACTAACAAAAGATTTTGGCTGTCATGCACATCCCATTGGTCCTCAAACAATCATTGTTTGAATAAAAAGGAGTAATTGTCGAATGGACCATGGGAGCAACGGTGAGGTATCTGCCATAACCGGACCAAATCTTATCGCGAATGGGCAGAAGTAAGATTTGAATGGAAAATGTCAGAAAATACATTGGCACCTGCCAGAATTCCGGGATTCGGGTTGTTCCTGAAAAAAACAGGCATTCCGAACTCGCCCTAGAAATAGGCAAAGCATCATGTGTAAGCAATACAAAGCGGTTGAATCTCTTCATGGCCCGTGATGGCCTCACAAATCAAATCTTCTTGCACAAGCAATCATCGTCTCAGCTTGACGCTGAGGCAAAGCTTGGTAAAGAAGAGCAAAGACTTGTGATTATTGACCTACTGTTAGTTAACCCCAAAATAAGCATGGGCGATGCACCAGAGGAAGTTCCTGCTAACTAAGTCCCCACTTAGCATTAGGCGCACAGCCTGTTGAAACTTCCATCGTTGGGTATAACTATCCTAGAAGAGCTGATTCAAACTAACAGCTTTTCTGCGCCAATCGCAAATAATCGTGCGCGAGATGTAGTAATTCCAGGGGAAACGTCCTCGATTCCAGAGAACAGGTGGGCAAAGCATGGCATACAGGCAGGTTTGACCTGTATTTGACCATGAACGAATGAAGGATTTTCAGCTTTTGAAAATCAGAAATCCTTCTGTCTATTCGTACATATTGTCCATTGAAACGGCGATACTTCCCTTTGAGCCAGCCGCAATATCGGAAGGATCGGAATTTCTCTACTTTTACCGCCGATAAAAACCTATGTGAGCGAGATAACTTATGCTATTCAACTCATTCATTTTCCTAGTATTTTTACTAGTAGTCCTGCCTCTCTTTTATTACGCGCCTAAGAAACACCGGAATCTGATCGTTCTCATAGCGAGCTATGTCTTCTATGGATATTGGGATTGGCGATTTTGTGGTCTCTTGGCGATGTCTACCGTCGTAGACTTTTTCATTGGACAGCGGCTTCATGCTGCTGCCGGCGAGAAACTCCGCAAGCGCTACCTGCTGACCAGTATGGTGGTGAATCTGGGGATTCTGGCGATCTTCAAGTACTTCAATTTCTTCATCGACAGTTTTGATGCAATGGCAGGCCTCTGGGGAGGAAACCTGGATTTTCTGCATTTGAACATCATTCTGCCGGTAGGAATCAGTTTCTACACCTTCCAGACGATGTCCTATACCATAGACATCTATCGAAGGCGGTTGGAACCCACCAGCAATTTCATTGATTTTGCCCTCTTCGTCTCCTTCTTCCCCCAATTGGTGGCGGGACCGATCGAACGAGCTTCCAACCTATTGCCGCAGATCGCCAAAGGCCTCAACCCCACCAAGGAACAAATGCAAACGGGGGTCAACCTCATCATTTTGGGGATGTTCAAGAAGGTGATGATCGGAGATGCCTGTGGCCGCGTGGTCGACCACGTATTCGCCAGTCCAGAATATTATTCTTCGCCTGAATTGCTGATGGGCCTCGTGCTCTTCTCGATTCAGATTTATGCGGATTTCTCTGGCTACAGCAGTATCGCCCGGGGTACCTCTAAATTGTTAGGGGTAGAGTTGATGAAGAACTTCGAACAGCCGTATCTGTCCTCCAACATCACGGAGTTCTGGCGCCGTTGGCACATTTCCCTTTCCTCCTGGTTGCGGGATTACCTCTACATCTCTCTCGGTGGAAACCGAAAAGGAAAAGGCCGCACCTACGTCAACTTGATGCTGACGATGTTGCTTGGTGGATTGTGGCACGGAGCTAGCTGGAACTTCGTCATCTGGGGTGGCCTACACGGCATTTACCTCGCTGCACACAAATTGATGCTGGGGAAGAAGAAGGTACAAGGCGCATACACCTATGAAGGGGTCGGCAGCTTTGTCAAATATCTCTTCTCGGTACTCGCGACCTATCTGCTGGTCTTGTTTACCTGGCTATTTTTCCGAGCCCACACCTTTGGCGATGCTGTCGCTTTCCTCGATGGAATCGCCCACTGGCAATCCTCGCCCATGGCGATGCGCGCCTTCAGCATTTCCGCAGGCTTCATGCTCATGACCATTCTGATCGACATCTTTCAGTATTACACCAAGGATCACACCTTCCTGCTTCGGATCAAAAACGTTCCGGCTCGGTGGGGCATCCTCTCAGCCATGATGTTGATCACCATGATTTACATGTTCGTAGAAGAACCCCTTCCCTTCGTGTACTTCCAGTTCTAAGCATTGCTTTTTCTTTGGTCGAACTTTCATTCTCTATATATAATGAGTGTTATCAAATCTGTAGCCACCTTTAGCATCGTGTTCCTGCTATCCTTGCTGGGCATCGAGGGCTACTTGCAACTCTCTGAAATTGACCTCTCTTACCATGAGTTGAATCCCGATCTGGGGAAGAAGATTCAGCCTGACAAGCGAATCATCATGCTCAAGGAAGGCTTTTACCTCGGTCGCTCTAATGAATTGGGCTACCTCGGACCAGCCTACCCGCGCCAGAAAGCAGATCCCAATACCTTCCGGATCGCTTTGATGGGGGATTCCTACGCCGAGGGCTTTCAATTGATGGACCGCTTTCACTTTCGGACCTTGTTGGAAAACCAACTCACAGCGCGGACGGGGAAGAACGTAGAAGTGCTGAACTTCGGTTCTGGAAACTTCAACTTCCACGATATGCACCTCGCTTACCGCAATTTTGCCAGCGAGTTTGAACCAGACTACGTATTGTACCTGGTGCGCCCCAAGAGCTTCGAAGAGCGGAATAGCCATTTCATTCCCAGTCCATACTTCTATCTGGAGAATGATAGCCTGTCCATCAATTACGATTTTCGGGAAAAAGGGGTATTTCAGACCTACAATCGTTTTGACTTCCTCTTTGAGAATAGCGCCTTCTTGAAAATGGCCCAGAATTGCTACAAACTGGCCAGCAAGGGACGTGCCCCCCAGATCATCTTCGACAAATTTTACAAGATGTTTCATTATTCCGAGGCAAAAGACATCGACCTGGAAGACATAGACGAAGAAGTGGACCTTACCCCAGTAACCTTGAAAGTGCTGGAGGAAATAGAAGCGAGCGATAAGTCCATGCTGATGTTTCGGAAAAAATATCCGGACAACATCGCCCAATACCTCGATGAGCATGAGCTTCCTTTTGTGCAGTTGGGAGACACACTGGAAGTACTTCGGGCAGCGGGAAATCATCCTCGCTACTGGAAAGCCACCAAAAAGAAAGGCCACTGGAACCATGATGGACACCAGGCTGTGGCTACCTACCTCACCAAGATTTTGACGCCAGTCGTATTGGGGGAAACGGAAGAGGAGGAGCAGGAAGTCATGGAAGAAGAACTCCCAGAAATGGAATCAGAAGGAACCGAATAAGGGGTACTTCCTTCCTAGAATATCGACGGCTTACCTGATTGGGTAAGCCGTTGTTGTTTGGATGGGTCGCAATCAATTCAATGCTGCGAACCATGATCAATTGCTTGACCGGATGCTGTTGCATACCGAAAACAGCGTTTGATCTTTTTGGCGTTTATTTCTAATTTAGATGAAACACCATACTCCTAGACAAAATGGCGAATCGTGATTATTTGCGTAGCCTTCACCACAAAGGCGGGTTGGCCACGAAGCCCGAGGTGTTGGGGCGGCTTGTGGCGTTGCATGGGGCTT
>JBCCCJ010000789.1:0-3797 GCA_039033615.1 Bacteroidota bacterium | reverse complement strand
GTCTCCAGTGGCATCACCCCGGATTGGAGACGGGCGGCAAGCCCATCCTCTTGAATCAAATCTGGCAAATCATCTACCAAGGCGGAGGCACAAGAGGACTCACACACCAAAATTGGCGTTCCGGCTTTGAGGAAGATGTCTAGATTTTTGGCGGTTTGTTCGCCATGCGTGCTGGCTTCCCGGAGCAACCCATGGGAAATTCGCGGTCGCTGACAGCAGCCTACTGCTGCCAATTGCACCTGATAGCCGGCCTCCCATAAAAGATGGGCGGCTGCTCGGCCAATCTGAGGCTCGTGAAAATTGAGGTAGGTATCTGCGAACAGCGCGACGGTGCCAATGGGTTCCTTGGGTTGGCGCTGATTTCGGGCAAACCAGGCCACAAAGGTTTCGCTTGCGTAGGCGGGTAGAGTTCTCCGCTGATCTACCCCGGCTTGACGCTCCAGCAACCACTTGAAGGGGCGACTGCCTTGGACTTGGTTGATGAAACCCGCCTTCCAACCAGCAAAACGCGCCGCCATTTCCGGAGACCGACCGATCAACCGATCACGCAGGGACACCCCATGCTGGTCGTAATACTGCTGCCGCACTTCGCTTTTGAGCTTGGCCATGTCCACGTTGCTGGGACATTCCGATTTGCAGGCTTTGCAACTGAGACAAAGATCCAAGGCCTCCTGAAGGCGATCAGAGGTGAGGCCTTCCTCCCCCAATTGGCCGGACATGGCCAGACGGAGGGCATTGGCCCGACCGCGGGTGGAATGTTCTTCCTGTCGGGTGGCTTTGAAGCTGGGGCACATCGTCCCACCCAACATTTTGCGACACTCCCCTACCCCCGTACACATATGGACGGAGTCCCCAAAGCTTTGTTCTTGTCGGTATTGATAGACCGTTTCCATTGCCTGATCCTCGTATTGCTTGCCGTAACGCAGGTTCTGATCCATCGGAGGCGCCTCCACGATCTTACCGGGATTCATGCGATTTTCCGGGTCAAAGAGGCGTTTCACTTCCCGAAACGCCTCATACAATTGCTCCCCAAAATATTCCCGATTGAAAGGGCTGCGCACCAGCCCATCCCCGTGTTCTCCACTCCAGGAACCGCCATATTCCTGCACCAGACGAAAGGTCTTCTCTGCAATGTTCTTAAAGTGGCGAATGTCTGCTTCCTGCCGCAAATCCAAAATGGGCCGTACGTGAATCACGCCCACACTGGCATGAGCGTACATGGCGACCTCGGTTTCTTCTTCTTTACAGACTGCCAATACCCGCTCGATGTATTCTGGCAGATGCTCCGTTGGGATGCCCGCGTCTTCGATGAACGGCAGGGGTTTTTTGGCTCCTTTGATCCCCAACATCAAGCCAAGGCCTTTTTTCCGAATCACCCAAACGCTCTCATAAGTTGCCCCCTCCGGAAAAATGGGATAGGCATAGCCCAGGCTTCGTTGTTTCAGGTCTTCCACCATTCGCTCTGGGCGCTGTGCCACGTCCCGCGCGGTGTCTCCGTAAAACTCCACGATCAGGATGGCGGCGGGATCTTCTACCAAAAATTGCGCGTGTCGCTGGGTGGTGAGGTTTTCTCGACTCAAGCGCACCACAGTATCGTCCAGAATTTCAATCGCAGCGGGTTGAAAGGCCAACATCGGCTCCACGGCTTTGATGGCCTCATTCACCTCCGCAAAATGCACCACACAGACCGATTTATGCTTGGGAAGGGGGACCAAGTTCAATTTCAGCTCTAGGGTGAGCGCGAGGGTTCCTTCGCTGCCTGTGATCAGTTTGGCGAGGTTCCAATGGTCGGTGTGGATGAATTCATCCAGGTTGTAGCCCCCCACCCTACGCATGACTTTGGGAAAGCGCGTCGCTACTTCCTGCCGATTTGCTTCCACCAAAGCTCGAAATTCGCGATACAATTCTCCTTCCCGATCTTGTTGCTCACATTTGGTCTGATACGCCTCTGGAGAAAGCGCTTTCAGCTGCAATTGGGTTCCATCGGCCAAAGCCACCTTGGCTTCCAGCACGTGATCGACCGTTTTGCCATAGAGGATGCTTTTCGTTCCAGAAGAATTATTCCCCACCATCCCTCCGACATTCGCCCGACTAGAGGTTGCAGGATCTGGGGCAAAGTGCAATCCATGCGGAGCGAGGTACGCATTCAATTCATCTCTAGGCAAGCCCGGCTGCACCCGCACCCATTGTTCTTCTGCGTTTACCTCCACCACGGCTCGAAAATGGCGGGAAAAGTCCAGGATCAAGCTATCGCCAACGGTTTGTCCGGCCAAGCTGGTCCCGCCTCCCCGTGGCAGGAGAGTCCACTGATGTTGCGCAGCAAAGCGGAGGGCCAATTGAACATCTGCCTCATTTTTAGGCAGCACAACAGCTTTGGGTTGGATTTGATAGACACTCGCATCAGTGCTGTACATGCCCAGGCTGTACGCATCCGTGAGCAATTCCCCGGCCAGCTGATTGCGGAGGTCGGTCAAGGTAGGAAGAGACATAGGAAAAAAGCTTATTGCTGAGGCGCAAAAATCATGATATGGGCACGATGCGTACCGGGGTCCATCAACCAGGGTCCGCCAGGTAACTGAGGCTTGAGCGGCAACCCAGATGATTCTGCCGTGGCCCAAGGCGTATACACCACCCAGCGCAAATTGGCACCAGTCAATTCTCCCGAGGCCTGATCATAGGTGGCTTCCTTGCCAGACAATACATACAAAGTGGTCGGCTTTTCCGGCATCTTCAAGCTACCGGCTTTGGCTTCTTCTTCCCGAATATCAAAGATTTCTTCAAAGGTCTTCCCCTCTGCTTTCAACGCCCTCCCCCTGGTCATGAACGGCTCCAACTCCTCATGGTAGGCAGCGGCGTTGAATCCTTCCTTGTTTGGGTCATCCGCCAAGCCAATCATCTGATTCGTCCCTTCGCGCATCACCACGACGGTGCCATCTGCTGCATACCCCAACAAAGTCGCATTGGCGCGATCTTCTTCGGGCATGGCCAGGACAGCGGTAGCCATTTGGAGCTCCGAATTGACAACTGTGGCTGTCTGGGCGCACCCGATCAAATAGAGGAAACACAAACTGATCAGGAGAAGTAGTTGTTGATACATGGGTTTGGAATTAGCATGAGAAAGAAAGTTGGGAGAAAAGGTGGTATTTTCCAAAAGAAAGCTGCTCCATTGCCCGCGAATTTTGAAATGCTGACCTGATTCCCTACTTTCTCGTTTTCCTATTACCATCACAACTCCTCCCCTTCATGTTAGAAATCATCAATCATCGCCTAGTAGAAGGCGGCAAAGTCCGTCCCTATAAGCGCCCCCACAGCCCTAGAAAGCAACCGTTTGATAAGACCAGCGGACCGTTCCGGGAAGGATGGCTCGAAGCAGTAATCATTCACTACACCGCAGCTAGTAAGAAAAGTTCCCTTGGCACCTTGCTCGGCAAACCCAGAGTCTCTTGTCAGCTCATCATAGACGAAAGCGGCAACATCTACCAGACCCTCGACTTCAACGAACGAGCCTGGCATGCTGGAACCAGCAAATGGAATGGCAAAGAGTTCTGGAACAATCGCTCTATTGGGATTGAATTGGTCAACAATGGCCCTTTGACGCTGGAAGACGGCAAGTTCAAGGCCCTCTTTAGGAAAACCATCGCCCCAGAAAATGTTATGTGTGGCAAACACCGCAACGATGCAAGCGAGTCGTTGTTTTGGGAAAAGTATCTCGTTGCTCAGTTGGATTCGGCGGCTCGTCTGACACGCTTGTTGACCCAGACCTACAACTTGGATCTGGTATTGGGACACGATGACAT
>JBCCCJ010000788.1:0-3803 GCA_039033615.1 Bacteroidota bacterium | reverse complement strand
GCTTTGCGCTATTTCAATCCGATTGGGGGGACTTTGCCAGCGTATTGCCCCCCGAACTCCTCGGAGGTAGCAGCCCCTTCTGGGACAATGTGGTGATCACCAATACCGGAGGAACGGTTGTTCAGACAGGTACGGGAACTGCCATCAGTGGGTCCGATGTGAGTCTGGGAACCAGCGGCGCCAATGCTGGGGACCAATTGAGCCTCGCAGCTTTTGACCTGCCTTCTGACGACACCCTGCTCATCACCTTTGATGCCACAGTCATCCCTAATGCGACTGCGGGAGGTAGCTTTGACGTAACGGCGAGCGCCGACTACAACAGTTTATTAGCTGACGATGCTCGCGGTCGGGACAACAGCACCGGTCCTGGTTCAGTGGATGACGACAATGACGCGGACCTCAACAATTACGAAGAGTCCGGGTCCGTAACCACCAACCTCACCGCGACGCTGGCGATTGTCAAAGCCTTGAATGCATTCCACGTCGATAATGACTTTACGGTGGGCGATTCCATCCTCTACGACATCAAAGTAGCGGTTCCTGAAGGGACCATCACCAGTTTGGTCGTTACCGACAGTCTCGTAGATGGATTAGGCTTTATTTCGGCGCGTTTTAACAATCCCGGCAATATCGCAGCTTCCCTCAGCGACGATGGAGTGGTGAATGCCAGCGGGAAAGTTACCTTCACCATTGGCACAGTGACCAATACCGCCGATGGGAATCCAGCTAACGATACCCTGGTGATCATCCTGAAAACCCAGGTATTGGACGATGCGACCAATATTCAGGCGGGAATGAGCAAAGACAATGAAGCGAAGGCAACTTCTAGCCTAAACGGGAGTCCGATTACTTCTAATACCGTGTCCATCGACATCGTAGAGCCGAGTCTGACCATTTCCGTTACGCCTTCCAGTGCGACGCCTTCTTTGGGTGAGGTAGTAACCTTCTCCGTGCAGGTCCAAAATACGGGAGGAGCTACCGCCCATGACCTTGATCTGGCGTCTGTGTTGCGAGAGCTATATCTCACCTATGAAAGTTTCAATGCCGGGGCGAGTGGATTTTCCATCAACGATACTGATCCTGACAGCTTGGTCTTTAGTCTGGCTAGTTTGGCCGCTGGAGGTGATGTAACCTTCACCTTCGAAGCCAAAGTGGACAGCGGGGCTACTCTGGACTCTACCCTAAACCTAACGGTGGGCCTCAGTGATGGCTATGATACCCAACCTGGAGATCCCAGCACTCCTTGGACCCAACGGACCTATGATCTGAGTGCTTCGACGGCTGTAACTCCCACCTTGAAAGTGGTAGATGCCCAGAAAACGGTGGTGAATGCAGACGATGTTACGGCTAATGGCACTGTCGATCCTGGCGAAACCCTGGCCTACACCATTGTGCTGACCAACAATACTGGTGGTACGCTGACAAATGTGGCCTTTGCAGACCTCATTCCAACGCAAACTACCTACGTAGCTGCTAGCTTGAGCAGTACCCAAGGAACCGTGGATGCCAGCGGGGCGCCCAATTTATCAGTAGATGTAGGAAGCATGCTCGCCGCGGCCAGTGTCACCATCACCTTTGATGTAACCGTCGATGGCGGTACGCCTGACGGGACGGTGGTTTCCAATCAAGGGGTGGTCAGTTCTGACCAGACAGAACCGGAACCTACCGATGTGGACGGCATAGATGCCAACGGCGATCAACCCACGGACATCATGGTTGGTACCCGCCCCGTGATCAATGGGGATTTGTACGCCCAAAAAGTTGTGAGCTGGTTGACGGATACAGATGCTGATGATGCGGTAACGGCCTCAGACATCATGCGCTACACCTTTATCTTAGAAAACCAGGGTCCTGTACAATTGACGAATGTCAGTTTGACCGATGCGATTCCCAGCGGATTGTCTTTCTCGGCAGCGGGCACGCCAAGTGAAGGGAGTCTCGCGACGGGCAGTTTCCCCAATATTTCCTGGACCGGAATTACGCTGGAAGTAGGAGAAATCGCTACGGTTACGCTGGATGTGAGCATAGATGCGTTTGGTGGGGCTACAGAAACCTTCACCAATCAAGCAACGGTGAATTCGGACCAAACGGGAGAAGGCGATACCGATAGCAATGGCGATCCCATTGATGGTTGGCAGGAAACTGAATTCTCTGCGGTGAATGGAGGTTCGGCAGCTCCTGAGTTGGACTTAGAGAAACGTTGGACGCAGACCTTGGATGCTGATGGAGATGGCTTGATCGATCCCGGAGATCGGTATCGTTACACCATCACCTTGGTGAATACGGGCTCTGCTGCCGCGACGGACATCAGTCTGACCGATGCTGCGCCAAGCAATACCACCCTGGCCGGAGACTCTGTCCTGACCAGTCAAGGCATCATCGAAACGGAAACTTCTGCGAGTGTAGAAATCAACCTAGGTAGCTTGAATCCTGGGGGAGTAGCGATCGTGTCTATGGAAGTTGTGGTAGATGGGGGAACCGCAGATGGAACGTTGATTCCGAATCAGGCCGCAGCAATTACCCCTGATTTCAACAGTAGCTCTGCTTTCAACTCCGACAACAATGGAGATGATTCTGATGGCATCCAGCCTACCCAGACGCCAGTTTATACGGGTAGTGGCACCTTAGATGCCAGCGACCTCACCAAAACCCTCACCCGCACCAGCGAAGGCGGGAGTGCCGGAACAAATGTATTGATCGGAGAAGTCGTGGAATATCAAGTCGGTTTTGTGGTGCCTCGGGGACAACTAGACGAAGTCACTATGATAGATACGCTGCCCAGAGGATTGGCGTACCTAGCGAATTCTGCGAGCTTGAATCGGGTATTTGGTACAGGCTTGACCGCTGCCGAAAATCCTGGTAACATCAATGCCGCCGCCAGTGGAATCGACGTAAGCCTGACAGACGGAACCGATCTGACGGTGGTGGGAGATACCGCCATCCGCTTGCTCTTGGGCGATGTTATCAATTCTGATGCGGAGACCGGACCCGTTACCGACGAAGTGTACACCCTCAGCCTGGCCGCGGTGGTGCTCAATGAAAGTGGCATCGGCAATGATGCGGGGCAGACCTTAACCAATCGTGGCTCTCTAAGCTATGTCGATGGGATCAATCAAGTGCAAGGCTTGCAAGTCAGTTCCAATCCTACCGTTACCATTCAGGAGCCCAACGTTGGGATTTCTCAGAATGGGTCCAGCACCTGGATATTGACCGAAGGAGGGATGATCGAATATACTGTCGTCTTGTCCAATCCCTCTGGAGCCAATGTCTCCACGGCTTACGATCTGGTGTTCACAGATTCTCTACCGTTTGATGCGAATGAATTTGAAGTGCTGAGCGTCGAAAGCACCAATGGGTCAGCCAGTGCGGGCAGCATCACGGATAACTCTGATTTGCCCAATGGTCGATTGAACATCGGGGTAGATTCCTTACCTGCTGGTGAAACAGTTACCATCGTCTTCCGTGCAAGTGCAGACGGCGTTCCAGAATTGACCACTGCGGCAAATGCTCTGGACAATACGGCCTACGTAACGGCAAGTAGTTTGCCAGGCACCCAAGGCAGCAACAGCGAAACGCCTGGTTCCCCAGGAGATGCAGATGGAGAACGAACTTCTGGTGGTACGCATCCTGACAGCGACTATCTCGCGAGCGATGATCATGCAGTAGAAGTATTACAGCTAACTATTCACGGAAATAAATGGCATCATACTGCAAGAGTCGACCACTCTCTGGCGCTCGATAGAATGGAATAATATCCCAGGCACTGAATCCCTCGCTACGCAAGAAGCTATCGAGATCGCTTG
>JBCCCJ010000787.1:0-3803 GCA_039033615.1 Bacteroidota bacterium | reverse complement strand
TCCCGGTGCTGCTGTAGCCTTTGGTCAGGTTGCCAGAGGTGGCGTTGACGTGATTGGTCGCGCCAGGACTTCCACTGACACTGGCACTGTTACCGAGGGTGAGGGTTTGGCCGTTGAGATTCAGGAGACCATCGGTGAGCGTCAGGCTGCTGGTGGTGGTGACATCACTTTCCAGGGTCAAGCCCGAGGCATTGTTCACGGTCAGGGTCCCAAAGGTATTCGTCCCTGGCCCATCAATGGACTGTGCCTCACTGCCGGAGAAGGTTACGTTGCCAGTGGTGGTGAAGGTACCCGCGTTGTAGAAATTCCCGGACAGGGTGAGGTTCCCGCTATGACTGAGACTAACGCCTGCATCGAGGTAGAAATCATGTCCATTGATGCTGTTGACCGCAGGGTCATTGCTTCCCGGCCAACTGTATACGCCCACGTTTTCAGTGAGGGGCTTGGTGCCCAGACTCCAGTTGTCACTGTTGTCCCAATCGTTGTCTTCGCTTCCAATCCAGGTGGTGAAGGAATTGGAGGACACCCAGTCGGTGGTAGCATCCATATTGGTTAGGGTACCATCGTGTCCATTGCTGGTCTGGTCATACAGGGTCGTGTGACTGGCATCGGCTTGCTGGTCAAAACGGTAGTAAGCGATCAAATCCTCTTCATCTCCATCCAGGGTGCGGTACATACTAGCCCGGATTTCAGCCTCCGTACGAATGTCGTTCCAGATCCGTACTTCGTCAATTCGCCCGCTAAAGTCTTCAATGGAAGAATAGGTACTAGAGCCAATCAACACCGGGTCTGAAGTCGTATTGGAAGGTAAGCTCCCCGTGATTTTTCCTACGCTATCTCCATCCACATAAAATACCACATCATTCTGGGTATCCATGGTGATGGCGAGGTGGGTCCAGGTATTGGTAGGCAAACTGTAGGTCAGATCGTAATCTCTGCGGTTGTAGGTCGTAAACCGAAGTCTGGTACTATTCATTCCCCATCCATAGGCAAGGTCTTTGGAAATGATTCTGCCATATGTTCCTGGCGAGAGAGAGGTAGGATACACCCAGGCTTCCAGGGTGAAATCATTGGTCAAATCCAATTCTGCCGCATCTGGCACACTGACGAAGTCGTCCGATCCATCAAAATCCAACCCCATCCCCGGTCCAGCATGTGCCCCGGAGGTCTTCCACACCGGACCATTGGTCAGGGTACCGTCGCTTCCCTGCCCTGTGTAGTCCGCTACCTGAGTCCCACTCCCGTCGTGCATCGGATAATAGACCGTTAGATTGGCCTCACTCCCTGCCAGCTCTTTGTGCATATGGGCCTGGATTTCGGCCTGGGTGCGGATGTCTGACCAAATTCTGAATTCATCTAACTGGCCTGTAAGATAGCGCCCAGATAGATAAGTCGCCCGGCCTAGTCTTGCTACTGTGTTTCCGTTTACTGAACTAGTGCTGATCTGGTCGATAAGCAACTCCCCGTCAACATAGACTCTGAGCTCCTTGGTACTATGAATGTAGGTAACGGCCACATGATGCCAAAGATTATCGGCATATGTTTCAGTTGTGGAATAGGCAACGTCGATAAACCCCACAAACAATCTATCTGAGGTATTGAACCCGAAATAGAAGGCATTACCAGCGGTATTGGAGGTGCCCTGGCTAAAAATCGTTTGGGTTACACCTGAAGTCTGATTCTTGGCCCAGCATTCAACAGAAAAGTCTGTAGCAGTGAGGTCGGGACCAGTAAATGAAACGAAGTCATCTGCCCCATCAAAATCCAGCGCATATCCCCCGTGAGGATGACTCGGGAGAGACCGCTCGAAAATATAAGCGCGACCTTGATTGCTAGCAGCCCGGTCAGCTCCTACAATGGCCTGACCGTTGCTGATATCACACATTCCGAAAAAACTATTCGACACTCGATGTTGCGGTACAAGTTTTTGGACTTCACTCCAGGTTCCGCCTCCATCTCTTTCGAACAAAAATGCTGCACCTGCCCCCGTAATGAAGTTACCTCCGGTGGTGTCGTAATCGTGAAACCTTGAACTGATTAGCAGGCGATCCCCATCTATGGCAACGGATTCCCCGGTAAAGTCCTGCGAGAACCGATCAGAGGGAACAATTTTCTGTACCTGCGACCAAGTCCCTCCTCCGCTTCGTTCTAGTACATAGGCGGAGCCTGCATTTGACCGAGTATTCAAACCCGCAGCATCTTCATCCTCTTGCCTAGCTCCGACTACCGCATAGTCTCCCGAAATGGCAACACTCCACCCATATAAATCATCGGACGTTCGATCCGAAGCCACCACTTTTTGTACTTCGTTCCAGCTTCCTCCCCCATCTCTTTCAAATAGGTATACCGAACCAGCTACTGCCTGGGTGTTTCCCCCGGCGGCATCTTCGTCTTCATATGGTGCCCCTACGATCGCATAATCGCCAGAGATGGCTACTCCCCTGCCAAAAAAATCATAACTGTCCCGGTCGGAGGCCACCAGTTTTTCGACCTGATTCCAAGTACCCCCTCCATCTCGCTCAAAAATGTACGCAGCACCTGCCTGTAATCTTGTGTTGAGGTTATTTTCATCCAGGTAATGATCTGCTGCTCCTACGATCAAATAATCGCCAGAGATGGAAACTTCTCCCCCAAATTCGTCGCTGCTTACCCGATTGGTTGGTACAATTTTCTGTACTTCCGACCAAACACCTCCGCTGCGCTCAAATACGTAAGCAGATCCTGCCCCATTGAGGGTGTTCAAGCCAGCAGCATCTTCATCTTCATTTTGTGCACCGACTACCAGATAATCTCCTGAAATGGCTACGGAGATTCCAAAATAGTCATCAACTGCCCGATCAGATGCAACAATCTTCTGCACTTCAGTCCAGTCGCCTCCTACTTTTTCAAGAATGTAGGCAGCACCTGCGCCACTCATGGTGTTGAGGCCGTTTTCGTCTTCGTCCTCCAAAAACGCGCCTACTACCGCATAATTTCCAGAGATTGCTACTGAAACTCCATAGCGATCATCAGCCGCTCCGTCCGTGGCGGTGGTATCAATGATCTCCTCCCATTCTTGGGCCTGTAGATTCATGATACCGAGAAACAGAAAAGCAAATAAGGAAAAAGGTAAGAGCAAGTGTTGGAAAGGCTTAAATAGCTGCCACATAGTGTCTTGCATATTTGGAACTGAATCGTTTAATGAAATGATTATAGGAAGTTTTTACAGTTAGATCTATTTCCTAAAGACGAATAAAACGTATTTCCCAATACCTTGAACAGGGAAGAAATCTTCTTGTTACAGAGTGAATCCCAGAATCAACTGGAGTCCAAAATTAGTGGCTATTCATATATTTTACTTGATTAAATTTACAGTAAACAAACAGTCCATTTTTCAAAAAATACGGACGGATATTTCCTATCATTCAGCCCCCCTAATCACCATCCATTGACCTCGAAAATGAATTTGATTTCATATGTTCCTGTACTCCAGCCGTGATGAATTAGCCGAAAGCATGTCTCATCGTAGGCAAAAGGAATTGCTCCAATACGGGGAAACACGAAACGAAAACAGGCCTGAAGTGGAAAAAATAGCGGAAAAGGAGTGAGTTTTCTCTCCCAAGGAGGGATATGGATGGTACAGATCAGCAAACAAGAATGGGGAAACCTGCTACCAAAAGAGTAAGGATTGTCTTTTTGCCTCCTATCAAATCAAGGAATCATCAACCAAGACGCTAAAATCGCACTTGCCCAGCCCTTCCTCTCGAATCTAACATCATCGGCACCGGGTCCCCCAACGGCTTATGCCCCATCTTGCCCCTATT
>JBCCCJ010000786.1:0-3817 GCA_039033615.1 Bacteroidota bacterium | reverse complement strand
CGGCGGCTTTTTGCTCACTTTTTGGCCGCTCAAAAAGTGAGGCCCGCAGCAGGCGACAAAATGGTACATGCTGACATAATTTGGGATTTTTTAAAAATGTCCAATGGTGTGGTCCAAGCCGCTAGATTCTCAGGTACCTTCCTTTAATCGCATCGACTGAAACAGGAAACTCACCCCCTTGGAGCGACAATATCGACCCCCGATCCCTGTTGAACGAAGCGAAATCCCAAGCATCGGGAAACCCTACCCCTCCAGTTCCATTTTCAGCGAGGATTTCCGAATTTGCAGATAAGTGATACTCAAAAAATAACTTGGACTTTTTCACTCGTTCTTTCTTCCCATCTCTTCGTCAAAAAAAGCCTCTCTTGGCCCGCCAAGCTCGGTTTTTCTTCCTTGACCTGGAAAGAAATATCTACGCGAAAAGAGGAAGTTATTTTTCAAGTCTCACTAAGCAAAAGCCTACAGCGTCTGCCTGCATGAACAGAACTCCTGCCCATCGCCCACTAGCCTGAGAGGAACAAGCTGCCATGTTCAGCACATGCTGATCCCCGAACCCTGCCCCCTGTAAACCCAAAACCCAGAACCCTGTTGAACAAAGGAAAATCCCGAGCATCGAGAAACCCTGAACCCAAAACCCAAAACCCAAAACCCAAAATCCTGTAACTCATGGAACACATCCCCACCGTTGACCTAAATGACTATCTCCAGGGCGATGCCGACCAAAAAGCGGCTTTCGTGAAAGCCCTGGGCGATTCTTTCTCCAACATTGGCTTTGCCATCGTCGCCAATCATGGCGTACCCGCCGACCTGATCGAGCGGGCCTACACCGCTTTCCAGCGCTTTTTCTCCCTCGACGAAGCCACCAAGCGTCGCTACGAAGAGCCAGAATTGGCCGGACAGCGCGGCTACATCTCCAAAGGACGAGAGCACGCCAAAGGCCGCAACGTCGGAGACTTGAAGGAGTTTTATCACATCGGCCAGATCGTCGCGGACGATGACCCCATCAAGGCAGAATATCCCGACAATGTGTTCCCCGATGAGGTTCCGGAGCTGGAAAAAAATGGGGTTCATTTGTACCAGTCATTGGAGTACGCGGGCAAGCACCTCCTGCAAGCCACCGCCGATTACCTGGGCCTTCCGGTCGATTATTTCGACGCCAAAGTCCATCACGGCAACAGCATCCTGCGCCCCATTCACTATTTCCCCATCGACCGCCCGGACGAGGTGCCAGAGGGAGCCGTTCGCGCCGCAGAGCACGAAGACATCAATCTCATCACCCTGCTGATCGGCGCCAGTGCCGAAGGCCTCCAAGTCAAAAATACCGCCGGCAAATGGATCGCCGTGAGCCCCAAACCCCACGAAATCGTCATCAACGTCGGGGACATGCTCCAGCGCCTCACCAACAATCGCCTCAAATCCACCACCCACCGCGTCGTCAATCCGCCCCGCGAACGCATGCACGAGCCCCGCTATTCGGTCCCCTTTTTCCTGCATCCCCGCTCTGACATGGACCTGACTTGCCTCGACAGTTGCGTGGACAAGACCCATCCCAAGGCCTATACCGACATGACCGCCGGGGAATACCTCCACGAGCGATTGGTGGAGATTGGTCTGAAAAAATAACTCGTTTTGTTTTTGGGCGTGCCCTCCCGAATGGCTATGCAGCCGTTCGGGAGGTCGTTCCCTTCCGGGGTTCGCTTACGCTCCGTCCTCCGCTTCGCTACAGACTCTCCCTTCGGTCGACCCTCCAGGCAACTCACGCCGCGCCGAGCCTTCCCTCCACACCACTGGACAAAAGTCCTAATAATAGATTCAAAGCATAGCCCTCAACACAACAGCAGGTGGGCCACGAAGCCCGGGGAAGGGGGCCGGATGGTGGGTTGGGCTGGGGCTTCGACGCTTCTTTGCTTACTTTCTTGGCGGCAAGAAAGTAAGGCCCGCGGCAGGCGACGTCATATCTGAACAACAACAATCCAAAACTAATTCAAGAAATGTCTAGGAGCGTGTCATCTCACCTCAATACTTCAAAAACCGAACCACTTCCGCCAGCACTTCCGGCGTCCGCAGGATGCGAAAATGCCCGGTGCCTTGCACCACCTCCAACTCACAAACGGGCCAGTTTTCAGCCACCTGCTGAGATTGAGCCAGCGGAATCACCCGATCCGCTTCGTCATGCCAGATCCGGGCTTGCGCTACCGCCAACTGCGGGGCAAAATCACTGACATTGAGCGTGTCCACAGACATCCCCAATTCCTGTTCCAGGCGGGTGGTCAACCTCTCCTGCACCTTGCGGGTGATGCCTACCTGTCGGGAAACCATTTCGATTCGATCCCGAAAGCGATCTGGTGTCGTCAGCAGGGCGTAGCGTTTCACCGGAAAGGACGATTGTTGGGACAAGCCATACGTCGTCGCGACCCCGCCAAAAGAATGGCTGACCAGATACTTCGCTTGGTATTCGTGCGCCAGTTTTCCCACCAATTCGGCAAATTCAAATAAGCTGGTGCTGCCTTGACTGCTGAATCCGTGCGAAGGCCCATCAAAGGCGCGGACGGTAAATCCTGCGTCCAAAAGGAGCGGAATCAGATCGGCAAAATTTCCCGCTTGTCCCTCCCAGCCATGTACCAGAAAAACGGTTTCTTCCCCACCCGGCCAGTGATACAATTGAATCTCAAACTCTCCGAAGGCCATTCGTTCCTGCTCGGCCTGATCCAGGACCGCGAGTTCATGCGTGCGCAACTTGCGAAGTTGGGGGTTGGTGAGTTGGCGATAGGCAAGTTGTACCATCCACCGGGGAAACAAGACCGAAAGCAATCGAATGAGCTGGAATTTCATGCCGCAAAGGTACAGAAAGAGACCGCGATCTTCCCCCTTTGGCCCTGGCTTTTTTCCTCTTTTTTTCTGGCTCACAGCTCCAGTTGGTACGCGACACAAGGCTGCAAATGGGGACTTCCTCCCAACAGCGGATGCGCAAACTCCTGCTCGAATTGCATCCCGATTTTCTGCATCACCCGAATGGAGGGCTGATTGACTTTGGGCGCGATGGCATAGACCTTCTTCAAGCCAATTTCCTCTTTGGCGAAAGTCAGGCAGCGCTGCGCTCCTTCGGTGGCATAGCCCTTTCCCCAGAATTGCTTCCCCAATCGCCAGCCAATGTCTACGCAGGGGGTAAAGTTGGCGGCGAAGTCCTTGTCTGAGAGGCCGATGAATCCGAGGAGTTCCTGACTCGCGAGGAGCTCTACCGCAAAATAGCAGTAGCCTTTTTCCTTGCCCTGTCGTTGGGTCTTCTCGACCCAGGCTTTGGTTTCCAGCGGACTGCTGGGACGAGGAAAAAAGCGCATCACCGCTGGGTCTTGGTTGATGGCGACCATGGGCACCACGTCCGCATTCCACCAATTTCGAAAACCCAGTCGCTCGGAGGTAAACAGATAGTTCATAGGGGGTTCTTTCAATGGGACATGGATTGCTTGAGCGAGAGACGCTGTTATCACTTCCGCAGCCCATATCCCACCAGCAGATTGGATATCCACGAAAGCCATGCCACGATTCGATAGGCAGGCACAAATTGCCCCTGGTGCAGAACCGCCCCAAAACAAGCAGCATAGCTAGGAACCTCTAGCACTGATGTTGCGCGATGTTGCCTTGCCGAATGGAGACATAGGCCATGGCTGCTTTTCCCCTGCTAACGTTGCTAGGGGGGGTACGTCAGATGCCACAAATATATGTGATGAGGGTATGATAGATGGCAGTCGCTACGCGCCTGCTACCAAACTTCTCTCTTCGATTTGCTACCAAGGTGCGCATCCCTCCGGGCTGCTCT
>JBCCCJ010000785.1:0-3821 GCA_039033615.1 Bacteroidota bacterium | reverse complement strand
GGGGAAGGACAGTACACCTACAACGACCACGTATTCGAAGGAGTCCTGGCTTCTGATGGTTCTGCCAATTCTATCGGCGTTCCCTTGGATGCCCAGTGGTACCTCGGCAATGGGGGTGGATTCGGTAGTGTAGATGAGCACTTCGTAGAGGATGCTTCTTTCTACCGCTTACGCTTCGTTTCTCTGGGATATGATCTCGGCAGCCAAATCAAAGGCATTGATCGCCTGAAATTGACCTTCACCGGTCGTAACCTCTTGTTGTTCACCCCATATACCGGCTTTGATCCAGAATCCAGCCTGGTAGGTTCTTCTAGCAACGGTCAGGGATTGGAGTATTTCCAGATGCCTGGTACCAAGAGCTATGCGTTCGGGGTTCAACTCACTTTCTAGGTACAGATCTTTGTCTCACTCACAGAATAAATTATATGAAAACCATTCAATCATATGTTCTCATCCTGTTGACGATGATCTCCCTGAGCTCTTGTGAGAGCTACTTTGGCGACATCAACATCAACCCAGATGACCCAATTACGGTAACTCCCAACGTGTTGCTGCCACAGATCCAAGTTCGGTTGGCCTACACGGTATGGGGAGATGGTTCTCGCTACGTGGGAATCTATACCCAGCACATTGATGGCATCAGCCGTCAGTTTGCCACCATCCAGAACTATGACCTCCAGCCCAACAACCTGGACGCCATGTGGGACAACCTCTATTCCGGGGTGCTGATGGACAACCGTCAGTTGCAAATCGCTGCGGAAGCCAATGGATACACCCACTACCTAGGCGTTTCCAAAGCGGTAGAAGCCTACGCCTTGTTGTTCATCACCGATATCTTTGGGGATGCTCCTTACTCTGAGTCTTTTCAGGGTACTGAAATCATTCAGCCCAAATTTGATTCTCAGGAAACATTGTTCACGACCATCTTTGCCTTGATTGATGAGTCTCGTGGTTTGTTGAATCAAGAAGATGCCTCTGGGGTAACGCCTGGTGCCGATGATCTGCTCTACGGGGGGGATTTGGCCAAATGGGAAGCCTTCTTGTCTGTGTTGGAGGCGCGCGCCAAGCTGCACCTCAGCAAGCGGGATGCCACCAACTACCAAGATGCCCTTGACGCACTCGCAGATGGATTTACTTCTGCGGAAGGTGATGCTCGTCTGACTTTTGGAAGCACGGCTACGGCCAGTGCGCCCTGGTACCAGTACATCGAGCAGCGCGATGACATCGAAATTGGCGACAGCTACGTAGCCTTGATGGAAGGCTTGAACGATCCTCGCAAAGATGCTTATGGTGTTCTGCTGGACGTTCCTGCTCATCCGATCTTCATCCGGGAGCGGGCCGTGCCTCTCTTGTCCTACACCGAGCAGAAGTTCATCGAAGCCGAAGCTCTCTTTGAAACTTCTGGAGCGGCTGCGGCTCAAGATGCGTATCTCGCCGCCATCGAAGCTTCTTTTGCGGAAGCTGGCGTAGAAGGCTATGCAGATTATGTTGCGCAGGAATCCGTCGTGCCAGCAAATGGCATTACCCTGGAGCATATCATCACGCAGAAGTACATCGCTCTTTTTGCGGACCCTGAGGTCTTCAGCGATTGGCGTCGGACTGGCATTCCAGAACTGGATCCCAATACTGGTTCTACCGTGCCTCGCCGTTTGCCCTACGCACAGAAGGAAATTCTCTCCAACGAGAACACCCCTTCTCCCGCAGACGTAACCGTCTTCACCCGCATTTGGTGGGATGTGCAGTAAGGAGAAGTCAGATGTCAACTCGTTTGGTTGACAGAAGACAGATCGCTCAACAACAGCCGCCTCTTTTGAGGCGGCTGTTTTGGTTCAACGGCCTATTGGTAGGGGTCTTTGAGATCAGGGCGAGCGCATCTCCAAGTATGGAATATGCTAGGGTTTGAAATGAGAACAATGAGGAGGACAATGCTTCACGTTGGCGTGCTGTAGGTACACCGATGTGCCTGATAATCCTGATTAGGCGGGAACGGTATTCCTCAAAATATCGCGGATACTTTTGTCCTACCATCACACCACTAGACATTTCTCAAATCCTTGTTGATTTTCTGGTGTTCAAGCATGACGTCGCCTGCAGCGGGCCCTACTTTTTGTCCGCACAAAAAGTAGGCAAAAAAGCGCCGAAGCCCCATGCAACGCCTCATGCCGCCCCACCACCTCGGGCTTCGTGGCCTACCCGCCGTGGTGGTGAAGGCTTACGCCCTGAAGAACCGACTTGGACTTTTGTCCAGTGGTGTGTCCTACCATTAAACTAGGGCTTACGCATTTAAATTTTTCATGAGCATTTCCGAGCTGTATGGGACGGTTTTTTATTTCACAATTGGCTATTCCATGATTCGAAAAGAAAAAACCTTCGATTGAAGCCAATGAGAGCCGATCAGTTTTTGTAATGCGTAGGCCCTAACCATTAGACTAATATATTAGCCAAAATTGGCAAAAAATGGTACATCTGACTAATATATTAATCATGAATCCATATAGCATTGAAAAAGTTCCTTCGGACATTTTAGAGGAAACGGCCCAAAAAGCTCGCTCGATTCGGAAACGAAAAGGGTGGTCTCAGGCAGAATTAGCAGAGCGTTCTGGTGTTTCTCTTGGCAGCCTAAAGCGATTCGAGCAACGTGGGCACATCTCCTTCTTATCTCTCCTAAAACTGGCCCATGTGCTAGGTAGGCTCTCAGATTTTGAACCCCTGTTCGCAGTTTCGGAGGATTTGGATAAGGTCAAGGCATTGTTCAGCTCTGGATCAACGAAGCATTGATGAAGGTTTCCAAATTATCGGAACCAACGACTACCACCATTCACATACCACCACTTGTTCTTGAGTGAAGTCTTCCCCGAATTCGGTCGTAGGAAGTGGGCTTCCCTTGGATTGCGTTCCTAAAAAGATCAGATAATACCTGCCCATCCCTTTGATTCCTTTTCCCTGCCACACGTTTTTAGGCTGAAAAGTCAAACTTGCCCCTCCCCTTTTCAATAGCATAGGCGCTCCCAAAGCACCTTGATAGATTAGTTTACTCCGGACCAGGCTATCTGGCATTCTCTCCCCTTGCCAAGTCAAAAAGGCGGTAACCCTAGAGCGATTGCTAATCTTCAGAATCGTGGTATCCTGAAATGGAGAGCTCCATTGTTGAATGGAAATCACCGTTTCCAGCTCCTTATGTTGATCGAAAGCCCGCCTTTCTTCCCATAGACGAAAACTTGCCCAACTCATCCACACAGGAATGCAGCAATAAATCAGGAAGCGGGCTTTTTTCGTTTTCAAGGATTTCACTTCCGCTTACTTCGCATGGCTTTGTATTGCTTGAGTTCGGATTGTTGACTCAACTGCTCATACCGCTCACTCCCGAGTGCGACCAGGGCAATTTTTCCTTCGGCATTCGCATGGACGCCCCAACCATAGCGTTTGGTGAGAGGCGAGGCCCGGAAACAAGGCTGGCCTTTGCTGAACCATGCCGTTTTGGCGGCTTCCATTTCGGATTCAGTCAGATCTTTTCGCTGGGCGAATAAGCCAAATAGGACCTCATCAGAGGTGAACTCATAGGGATGGTACGCCAGCATCTCATACTGGAGATTGGCAATGGACAACTTGGTGCCTCGGACAGGAGGAACTTGCGCTGATTCAGCGGGGGAGTCTTCTGCTACCTGAATAAAGGCGTCGAAATAGTTGGTGGAATGCATGGGATCAGAAGGGGAATGGTGGGACAAAAAGAGCCAATATGGCTGATGTCAAATGGTTCTTCTGATACAAAAAGATACGATTTATCTAAGTATTGACCAAGCTTTGTATTTCTCTCAAGCATC
>JBCCCJ010000784.1:0-3825 GCA_039033615.1 Bacteroidota bacterium | reverse complement strand
GAAGTCTTCGAGCGCCACCTCTAGCCCAAACTTCAGCAGCGTCTGCGGCATGAGGTTGTGGGCGACTTGCCGCAATTCCTGACTGGCTTTGTCCAGGAGTTCATTGGCCTGATGAAAACCCTGATGGGTCTGGAGCAGTTCATCTTCTTCTTTGAGCTGACTCAATTGGAGCCGCACCGTAGACAGCAAGCCCCCCATGCCATCGTGCAACTCTTTGGCGAGTCGGCTGCGCTCTGCTTCCTGACCAGAAACCATCGCTCGCATCGAAAGCAGTTGTTGCAATTGTTCCATTTCGAGGATGCGTTGCTGATGCAGTTTCGCTTCTTGTTCGGCCAATTCTTTCCGATTTTGGAGGGTTTTTTGGTAGAAGTAAAACAACCAACTTCCACTGAGAACCAGCAGGCCAGAAAACAACAGGATGAGGTTTCGCTGGCGAATGGCTGCCGCCTGTGCTTCGTTTTCGGCCTTCAACTTCAGGTTCTCCTTCTCTTTTTGTTCGGTTTGATATTTCAATTCCAGGCGCTGAATGTTTTCCTGAATTTCTTGGCCTTGAATGCTGTCTTGCAGTCTTTGACGCTGCTGGTTCAACTCATATGCCTTGGGGAAATTCCCATTCAGGGCATAGACTTCTTCCATGAATTCCTGCAATTCAATGGCATGAATGGGCAAATCCAGTTCCTGAATTTCGGCCAGGAGCTGATTCATACGTGTTTCGATTTCGGGACTCAACCGTTCTTTCCCTTTATAATAGAGCAAGCGGGAGCCAATCATCATTTCATCTTCTTTGGTTTCGGCCAATGGAAACGCAAGTTTGGCCTGAGAAATAGCGTCCCTGAGCCGCCCTTGGGTATGGTAGACACTGGCTAGGCTATTGTGGCAAAATCCCTGTAGTCGGAGATTGTCTTCTGCCTTCGCAATAGTCAGGGCTTGTCGGAAGTATTCAATGGCTTCCTCCAGCGAATCCAAGACTTCATACGCGCCTCCGAGGTTGTGAAGGGAGACGCCCAGACGATTTTGATCTCCCATTGCCGCGGCGAGTCTCACGGCCTCTTGGTGATAGGTTTTGGCCTTGTAGGGAAGTTCCAATTCCATGAACAAGGCGCCGAGATTGCCCACGATCACGCTGCGAGTGTGTGGGTTGTTGGGGAGGGTAAGGGCCAAGGAATCGGCTTTTTGGTACGCAATGACTGCCGATGGAAAGTCTGCCTGATAGTAGTAGGCATTGCCGATGTCAACCAGTAATTTGAGCCACTCGACTGGTTCAGCGGTTCGTAGAAAATGATGGGAGGCTTCGTATTGAGTCAAGGCTTCCTCATACCTGGCCAGATCTGCTAGTACCATGCCGTGGTATCGCCGATTTTGACCTTGGGCCAGCCCAATCTTCAATTGATCCGCCTCCCGGATAGCTGCTGTAAAGTGAACCATGGCTTGGGCATGGTCTTTTTGTTCCCACCAGTAATCAAACCCCAACTCGGTATGCGCGGCCATGCGTTGACTGTCCGAAGTCGTGGTCGCCACCACCTGCAACAGACTATCCAAATGGATGGCCTGCAAAGGGAGGCTTCCCAAAACCAAGAAGAAGGGGATAATTCGTTTGAACACAACAGGAGATTGGAGAGGGAAACTTAGCAAAAATCCTCGCTTCCCCAAACGAGGAAGCGAGAGACTTGATTCATTCCAAGAGGAATGGGACCGGAAGGAGAATAAGCCATCAACGCTTTCTGGACAGTTAAAAATTTGTGTAGCTAAATCCATCGCCCATGATGTAAAAATCCTTGCCGTTGGAGCCGTAGCCCACATCGGTGGCAAAACTCCGGGAATAGGTGCTGCGACTTTGCCCGCGTTGCGCGGCCTGATAGATGTTCACCGTCGCATAACTTCCGTTGGGGCCAGCATTGCCATAGGCATCCATCCAGTAGTAACCTCTGGGGATAGCATCCCCTACGATTCGTTTCAAATGATAGAGCTCAGCCGAGTTGACCTGACGGCCGTTGATGAAAACCCCAGTGCGACCATTGGAAGCTTGGGCTTGGAGACGCCCCCCGAGATTCATCCCCGGTGCGATTACCCCTGCGACAGCCTGACCCTGGACGCCCCACCAGCCATTGACGGCATCGTACCAATATCTGCCGGCTTGAATCTGAACTTGGTATTGATACTCCAGATAAGCGACTACCTCGTCTGCGAGAGGGCTACCATTGATGACCACGTTTTTCTGGGCTTGGAGGCTGAAGCAAGAAACCAGCAGGCAGAATGACATACACAACAAAGACTTCATATCTATTGGGTTAAGTATACTGAACGAAAAAATGATCACATGAAATGTGTCATGCTGAGCCTGCCGAAGCATCTCTTGTTTTCTTATTCTTGACAAGAGATCCCTCGACAAGCTACTTATGGTAATTTTTATAGGAGTCTGATTTTCAGATGCTTGTCAAATTTTGACTGTTAGCCACGAACCTGTACTGAGCAAGGTGGAAGTATCCGAATTGCCCACTCGCTAGCCCTTATTCGTGGAAATTCGCTGCGCCATGAGTTTGGTTTCTTTCCTTGTCGAATGGCACGAATGGAAACCTCTGGCGCCAGAATTCGCGTTCATTCGTGGCTACTCTATTCATTTTTCGAGGCAAGACTCACTAGGTCTCACTTGTCATATCCAAGGGGAGTGTTGAAACTTGAAATCAAGGCTCGGGATGACAAGAGCAATGAGAAGAAATTCCGTTTACATTGGGTTGA
The DNA here is from genome assembly GCA_039033615.1 of Bacteroidota bacterium. Taxonomy (GTDB): domain Bacteria; phylum Bacteroidota; class Bacteroidia; order J057; family J057; genus JBCCCJ01. Next base: position 1,089 of record JBCCCJ010000784.1, on the reverse strand, counting down.
GGGTTGAAATTAATCCCAATTACACCATCCCTTCCCCCAATTGGTTCCCCTTTTACCCCCCAAAAAAAAAAATCGTGGTAAACCATGAGGCTCCCTATGACTTTTGGGAGGAAAAGACGTCCCAAAAGGCGTTGGAGAAAGTCATAAATCGTCGTACCTTTCTCCTACCTGCATTAACCATTTAGATCACTTATGAGTATCAAGAAAACCGCCAAGAAGGCAAATGCAACGTACCGGGTAACCTTTCACGTGAGCCCAGAACAAACCCAGGGAGCTTCAGGAGTGTACCTATTGGGAGATTTCAACGATTGGCAAACCGATGGCGCGGAGATGAAAGCTGACAAAAAAGGAGGCTTCAGTCAAACGCTGGAACTTACGCCAGGGCAAAAGTATGAGTTTCGATATCAAACCCTAGAAGGACGTTGGTTCAATGACGAAGCCGCTGACGACTATGTGCCTTCATCTGCTTTTCCTCATTTCCACAACTGCTTGGTAGATCTGCCTGCATTGGCGAAACCCAAAGCAAAGCCCAAAGCCAAAGGGGGAACGAAAAAGAAAGGAGACGACCTGCGCAAAATTGAGGGCATTGGTCCTAAGATTGCCGGCTTGCTGCAAGATCGGGGCATTGATAGCTTCGAAGCGCTTGGCAAGGCCAAGGTTTCCCTCCTCAAAGAAGTCCTCACAGATGCTGGCCCACGCTTTCGGATGCACAAGCCCAATAGTTGGCCCAAGCAAGCCAAACTCGCTGCCAAAGGAAAGTGGGACGAACTGAAGGCCCTACAAGACGAATTGGACGGAGGGAAATAGCTTCTTCGAAACACACGCCTAGCAAAAAAGAAGGATCGGGAAACTTCCCAAGCCTTCTTTTTTGCTTAGGGATACTTGAAAAATAACTTCCTCTTTTTCGCGTAGATATTTCTTTCCAGTCGAAGATCCCGCTAACGGAGCCTTGGACAACCTTCGATTGTAGAACAATCTTCCCCTTTGGAGGGGGGGAAGTTGCTCATTAACAGTTAGATACAATTTTTCATAAGCAAAACCCACGTGGGGGTAGGACACTTTTGCATTCTGCACGAAATGGCTAGGATG
>JBCCCJ010000783.1:0-3828 GCA_039033615.1 Bacteroidota bacterium | reverse complement strand
TCCCTAGTTCCCCAGTTCCCCAGTTCCCTAATCAACCCATTCCCTACAAACTAAACAAGGTACTCATGTCTCGGCCTTCGATATAGAAGAGGAAGACCACCAGAGCGACACTGACGATCAGACCAAGGGCAGCTTTGCCCAAGTCAGAGAACAGCATCAAACTGAGGCTACGATCTGGTTTGGGGCCGATTCGCATGCGGACGGCCAATTCCCGACCAGCCAGGAGACCGAGGAATACCCAAGTGGTACTCATGGGGATTTTGGCGTCCCAGAGTCCCAAGATGTTTTGCTTGAATACCAGCAGCAGGACCCCATAAAACAAATCAATGAAGGTAGCGGAGCGAATGTCAGCGGTATTGGTTTTGGCTTTGACGATGCCTTGAATGGCGCCTCCTTTTTGGTAAAAGATGAAGGCCAATAAGCCTAGCAGCACGACCAAGGTGAACGCAAAGAGCCCTCCGCTTAATTCTTCGGGATTGCCCAAATAGACGTAAATGTTGGCCAAATCCTGACTCAGCCATTGACTCCAGAGAAAGCCAGTAGAGAACCACTGCGCCGCCACCCAAAAGGATTTGTTGGCCCAAATGCTGTTGCCTTCTCCCATTTTGATTCTCTGGAATCGTTTCTCTAGGGCATTACTCAAACCGATATAGATCAGCCAAGCAAAAATGAACGCCACCAGATACCCAAGGAGCGATTTGCTCAGCATGGTTGGGAAATTTCCAGAGGAGAAGAAGGTCAAAATCAAAAAGGTCGTACTGACCGGGATTCCAAATCGAGTGATGAGTAAGAGGATCAGCGGGGGAATCAAATACCAAAAGGTGATGGTGCGATCCACGGGAATCCGGTTGCCTAACTCATCCAACACGAAGGTTACTTTTCCATCTATTTTCTGGACCTGATAGACGATTTTGTCCAATCGGTCATAGGCCACGTCATCTCCGCCCATCCATTCGCCTACGCCCAGAAACCCGATGATCAGAATCGCGGCCATGATTCCCCCGGCATATAGCCACAGCACCCACCAGGGGCGATCTTCATTAGAAGTCAGGAAGGTTCCGAGGGTCTGGATGACATCATTGCCGACAACTGAATACGCTGCCAGGCAAAAGCCAATGATCATGATCGCCAATTCCATGTGCTAGAGAGGGTTTGAGTTTGGGTGCAAACTAGGGTGTCAGACTCACATTCCCAAAAGGGACCAGCGCCTTCAACTCCAGATCAACCAAACTTAACAGTTTGGTAATCTCTCCCTTAGCTCGTCAATCCATTGCCTTGAACGAAAAATTGCACCCCCTAAGAGGATTTGGTAAGTTCAGGCTAAGAACAACACCGTTCGGTTGAACTTTGATTACCTACTCCTACCCTATGAACAAGAAGAAACCCTTATCCAGAAGAAGCTTTTTGAAGACTGCTGGGACTACCGCAGCGGCCTTGCCTGTGGCCTTGTCTGCCAGCAGCTACGCCAACATTGTTGGGGCCAATAAGAGCATGAATGTAGCCGTGATTGGCATCACAAGCCGAGGCAACGCCTTGCTGAAGGCCGCCACTGAGACTAAGAATGTGAATGTCTCCCACATCTGCGATGTGGATAGCAATGCATTGGCCAAGGGCGTAGCTAGCGCCAAGAAAATCGGCAATAAGAAAGTGCAGGGCGAGGCAGATTTTCGCCGCATCTTGGACAACAATGACGTAGATGGTGTCCTGATCGCCACGCCAGATCATTGGCACGCTCCTATGGCCCTGATGGCCCTGAAAGCGGGCAAGCATGTCTATGTAGAAAAACCTTGTAGCCACAGCCCTCACGAAGGGGAAATGTTGATCGAAGCCCAAAAGAAGTATGGCAAAGTGGTACAGATGGGCAACCAGCAACGTTCTGGTCCTGGCACCATCGAAGCCATCAAGATGATTCACGAAGGTGGCATTGGAAAAGCCTATTTTGGGAAAGCCTGGTATGCCAACAGTCGGGGCTCCATCGGGAAAGGAAAAGAAGCAGCGGTGCCAGATTGGTTGGATTATGAATTGTGGCAGGGACCTGCCCCACGGATGCCGTATATGGACAACCTCGTCCATTACAACTGGCACTGGTTCTGGAACTGGGGCACGGGAGAAATCTCGAACAACGGCACCCACGAAATGGACATCTGCCGTTGGGCCTTACAAGCGGACTTTCCGATTCGGGTCAGCTCTGCTGGCGGGCGCTATCATTTCGATGACGATTGGCAATTTTACGATACGCAGCTTGCCAGCTTTGACTTCGAAGGTGGAAAAACCCTCACTTGGGAAGGACATAGTTGCAATGGCGTGAGTCATTATAACCGGGGCCGGGGAGCTCTGGTACGCGGGACCGAAGGCTCTGTGCTCATGGATCGGAATGGCTACATCGTCTACGACGTCAAGGGAAAAGTGGTCAAAGAGCGCAAGGAGGACGGCAAAAGTGCCACCACCAATACCGTCGGAGCTGGGTTTCTCGATTCGGTCCACATGGACAACTTCTTCGCGGCGATCCGCGATGGGGCCGCTCAAAACTCCCCCATCGACGAAGGACATAAAAGTGTGCTCATGTGCCAGTTGGGGAATATTTCCCAGGAATTGGGCCGCAGCCTCAACATCGACCCAACAGATGGACACATCATGGGCGATGCCCCGGCCATGGCGATGTGGCGTCGAAGCTACGAGCCGGGTTGGGAAATGATGGTGTAGAGAAGTCAGGCTGCGTTGCGGTCAGACATCAGAATGGTCCTATGTGGGCCTGTCAGAATAGAAACCGCTGGTTGGGGAATCCTGGCCGGCGGTTCGTTTTGTTGGGGCCTTGGTTTTTGGGGGAGGAATCACAAGTTTGCAGTACGGGATGCCGCCCTTTTTCCTTCTGGCTTCGCATCTGAGGATGCCCTTCCTTCAAAAGCCCAAGTAAATCTCTACCACGGTCCCTTGATGTTGGGGCTTATCGAGGAGTTGAATGCGCAGGTCGCTGCCTTCGAGTTGATTGAGGAGGAGGAGACGATCCTCTACGTTTTGGAGGCCGATGGAGTGCTTTTTTTTGTCAGGCCGTTGAGCAGCTTTGATCCGGCCGATGCCATTGTCCTCGATCAGGCAATAGATCCCGTCCTCTCGCTCTTCTAACGAAATCGACAACCAATTTTCGGCTTCCCCTTGGCGGTCAAAGCCGTGCCAGATGGCATTTTCCAAAAACGGCTGTAACAAAAAAGGCGGAACCTCCAGGTAGTCGATGTCCACTTCTGAGTGCTGCCAACTCCGTTCGTAGTGGAAATGATGTCCCAATCGCAAGGCTTCCAACTCCACATACCAATCACTGAGCTGCAACTCTTGTCGGAGGCTGATCCGCGATTGCAGGGAATAATCTACCACCGCTCGAATCAACTTAGAGAAGCGAATCAGGTATTCGATGGCTTCTTCCTTTCGCGTTTGCTGGATCAGGCTTTTGATGGAGTTGAGGCAATTGGCAATGAAATGCGGATTGATCTGCGCGCGAAGGGCCTTGATTTCGGTTTCTAATAAAGCAGATTTACTCAATTGGACCAATTGCTCAGCGCGTATTTTGTCTTGCTCGGTATCCCTAGCTCGAAGACCCAAGGTGAAGGAGAAACAAAATACCTCCAGCAAAAAGCCGATTCGTAAAAAGATCAAGGGATGGTCCATGTGAATCCCCACGGGGTAGCGCTTCAATAGGGTAAGCAGAATAGAAACCACGCCTCCTAACAACAGAAAAGCGGATCCCCACAGAATGTATTTGGCATACGGTACGGTTAGGTTTCGATACAGGATGAACATGAACCAAAACGACCCCAAGGTATTGAGCATCCAAGT
>JBCCCJ010000782.1:0-3832 GCA_039033615.1 Bacteroidota bacterium | reverse complement strand
TCTTTTCGCGCGGTTATTTCGTTTCAGGTCGAGGAAGGAACACCGACTGGTTGGCGGGCCAAGGGAGGCTTTTTTTGACGAAGAACTGGGACGAAAGAACAAGTGAAAAGGTCCAAGTTATTTTTTGAGTCTCACTAAGGGTGAGAATTCGAAAGCAAAAGATACCAATAATTCTTGCTTCTGCCCACGGAGATGGACCATTCCTTCAAAAAAATCGACCAATACTCCGCTTAAAAGCCCACGCCCACTTGCAACCTGCCCCAAAAGTGGTGGCGGGTGTTGGGGCCATAATCAGCTTCAGGACTCTGCCAATAAAATCCATACAACGCACTCACATGGGTTTTCCCCACTGGCCAAATCAGTCCCCCGCCAATGGCCCCATTCACTACCAATGGCTCCATTTCCTCGAACCTAAGGCGGTGGGGATTGGAACGAAATTGTCCCATGAGCAGGACATCATAGCCGATGAATTGAGGTTTTATCTGTGCAAAAGTGAACACTTCCTGCCCGGCAGGCCAAGCATACCGAATCCTAGTCGTCCAGCCATAGCTGAGGCCCATTCGATAACCGATTTGTCCTGCCAGACTTTCCCGCACTTCTCCCATCCAGCCCCCTTCCGCCCCAAAATCCTTGGACCAATATCGATCTCGCTGGTAGCGGAGCAAGGCCGTAGGTTCGATGGGCGCACCGATTTGATTTCCCCAACCCAAAGGAATGGGACGCACCGGATGGATGGTGTGAAACAGGGTTTGGAAATACTCCGAGATCCCCAGTCCCAGTGCGCCTACTTGGATACTCAATTCGTGGCTGTGTCCGCTCGCTGGGTTCCAATAGCGAATTCGCCCGTCCAACGCATTCAGATTGGCGTAGGGGCGATCATCCCGCACGGGGCTTTCGGAAACCAAATCTTCAGGAGTGAAAGTCACATTACTCAGATACCAGCCCGAGGCCAGAGGTTCAAGCGGAAAATCCCCTCCTTTGGGATGAAACAGCTGCCAGCCTAAGCGAAACAAATGGCGCTGCGGGGCCATCCACCAGCGATCATGCCAAGCTGGGTCCGCGTACCCAAAGGCCAGCCCCATGGTGTAGTTGCGGTCTTCCCCGATTCGCCGACCGGAAAAAGAATCATTGTCCAGAAAGACCTGGGCACTGCGCGTGGAATAGCGCTGATGAGGAGGGAGGGGATCGTGTAGCACTTCCTGGGCCAAGCCAATCAGCGGACAGATGCTCCACACGAGGAGCAAAGCGGAGGAAAAAAAGGCATTCATGGTTGAAGAGTTGTTCGGAAGAAAAACCAAATCTCATGGGAATAGTTGCTTTCCTGTACGAAGCTATGGAACTTGCCGTAGCAAAAAAACAGGGAACGTAGTTGCTGAACTTCCAAACCATTTTCATGAGAGTTTTTATTTCTTTTTTCTTGTTGGGCCTGCTAGGCGGGACCAGTTTGTCATTCGCCCAAGACCCCGCGAGAACCCTGCAACAATTGCGGGTAGATGTGGTATATCTGGCCTCTGATCTGCTCGAAGGCCGGGAAACCGGGAAAGCTGGAGAAGCTTTGGCCGCTCAGTATCTGAGCACTCGCTTCGAAGACCTGGGACTCACTGCAAAAGGAAGTCAGGGCTGGTTACAAGCCTTCGAAGCCAGAGTTTCCAACAATCCCCACGCCAGTGAATCCGAAAAAGAAACCCGTACTGGCCACAATGTCATCGGCTTCCTCGACAATGGCGCCAAGCAAACCGTGGTCATCGGGGCGCATTACGATCACTTGGGCATGGGACATTTTGGTTCTCGCTATACTGGAGAGCCCGCCATCCACAATGGCGCGGATGACAATGCCAGCGGGGTAGCGGTCATGCTCCAAGTAGCAGAAGCCCTGGTCGCTTCTCCCGCCAAAAACAACAACTACCTCTTCATCGGCTTCTCTGGCGAAGAAATGGGGCTCTACGGCTCCAAGCATTTTGTTGCTAATCCCACCGTTGAGCTGGAGAGCATCAACTACCTGCTCAATCTCGACATGGTCGGCCGCTTGAATGATGAGGGTCGCCTCGCGATCAGTGGGACGGGGACCTCTCCCATTTGGAAAGAGCCATTGCAAGCGGTCGCTGGCGAAAAACTCACCATCAAAACCAGTGATTCCGGCATTGGCCCCTCGGATCATACCTCTTTTTATGTGAAAGACATTCCCGTGCTGCATTTCTTCTCTGGCCAGCACACGGATTACCACAAACCCATAGATGATTCCGAATTGATCAACTACGAAGGGATGTATGAGATCGGCACCTATATCGTCCGCCTGATCGAAGCCCTCGATGATGATGGCGAACTCGAATTCACCAAAACCAAGGACGAATCCCAAGGCACCCGCACCCGCTTCAAAGTTACCCTCGGGGTGATGCCAGATTATGTTTCTGACGGCAACGGCATGCGCATCGACGCCGTTCTGGACGATCGTCCCGCCAAAAAAGCCGGACTCGAAGATGGCGACGTCATCATCAAAATCGGCGACCTCGACATCAACGACATTCAGGACTACATGAAAGCCCTCGGCCAGTACGAAGTAGGCGACAAAACCACCGTTGTCGTCAAGCGTGGCGATAAAGAGGTCAAGAAAAAGGTAACCTTCTAATGAAAGAAACGGGATGTTGGGATCGGGCGGCAAGAGCTTGCAGGTTGTAAACTGCTACCTCTTTCCTATACCATCTCCTCCACCAATCCCTGAACCTTCCCCATCACTTCTTCCTTCACCTCCAACTCACAGGCTGCCGCATTTTCGGCGGCCTGTTTGGCGTTGCGGGCACCGACGAGGGCGACGGTGATGCCGGGCTGCTGGAGGGTCCAGTGGATCACCAGCTGGGCTAAGGTGGCGTTGTGGTCGGCGGCGATGGGGCGGAGTTGGTCGAGGATGGCGTTGACCTGGGCCAGTTTGGCGGGTTGAAAGTGGGGGGTGCGGGGACGGTGGTCGCCGGGGGCAAATTTGTGGTCGGGTTTGATTTTACCAGTCAAGAGGCCGCGTTGCAAAGGGCTGTAGGCCAGAATGCCATAGGGCACCTTCAGGGCTTGGGGAACGACCTCAGCTTCGATGCCGCGCTCGACCATGCTGTACGGCACCTGATTGGAAACCATGGGCAGCAAGGCTTCGGCTTGTTCCATGAGTTCGGCGGAGGCGTTGCAGAGGCCAGCAGCACGAATTTTCCCTTGTTCCAACAGACGATCCAGGGCTTCCAAGGTATCGTCTATCGGAGTAGAAGGATCCGGCCAATGCAGTTGGTACAGATCGATATAATCGGTTTGCAGCCGCTTCAAGCTGGCTTCGCACTCCGCTATGACGGTGTCGCGGCGGGCGTTTCGGACGACAGTATGGCGGGTACCGTCGGGGTCTGTGGTTTGAGAATGCGGATGCCCGCTGGCTCCTCCCCAACTCAACCCAAATTTGGTCAGGATTTGCACTTGCTGCCGCTTGCCTTTGAGGGCTTCTCCTACCAGTTCTTCGCTCAATCCAAAGCCATAGACAGGTGCGGTATCAAAACTGCTGATGCCATGATCCAATGCGGCCTGAATGCTGGCCAGGGAATCTGCGCGTTCGTTGCCGCCCCACAACCAGCCACCGATGGCCCAAGCGCCAAAGGTGATGGGAGAAACCGCAATGTCCGTTCGAGGTAGGAGAAGTGAAGTCATTGGATCAAGAGTTGTAGAAGTTGATCCTTGAAATTACCAATATTGATCGTTTCGGATCAATAATTGTCTGAAAGCATTGATATGATGGAATCCTTTGCCCCTATTCCCACTGCGCTCAACAGGTCTCGGCGGCGTTTATCGATGCGCCAACCCAGCC
>JBCCCJ010000781.1:0-3838 GCA_039033615.1 Bacteroidota bacterium | reverse complement strand
TTTCTTCCTCGGGCAGAGGCATAGGCATGGCGGATTGCCCCAGAGAGACCTTGCCCCAACATACCAACACCAACACCAACACCAACACCCATATATAGATTCCTGCTTTCATTTTTCTAGTTGATAAAAACGTACGTAGGTCAATCTTCCAGCTTCATAGCGCGTTTCCACAATTTCCATTTGTTTCAAACTGGGAATGGGCAAGCTGAGTTTGTTGATGAATGCCTCCCGGGTGTAGAGTTCCATGGCGCGCTGATTCTCTGGATATACTTGAATGATGTAGACTTCCGGGTCAAACATTTGCTCCAATTGGGCCCTTCTTGCTTGCCAGTCAGCTTCCTGATTGGTGGAAAAATAATGGAGCATCCGGGCGTAGTCGTCGGCATAGAGGGGAATATGTTCCTCGCTGTTGGCGGTCTGCGGGTAGCGAACGATCGTATCCGGCAAGATGTAGGCTCCCTGAATGATCAGCCGAATCGGCATTTCCGCAGTCGTCACCTCCACACATCCCGCAGGATCAATTTCCAACAATTGCGGGGATTCAGCCGCTTGATCCAACCATACCTGCAAGCGAGGCAGGGCGATGGGTTCTCCCGAATCGGCATCCACCAGACAAAAGCGATGGGAAGGCGCTTCTTTTCCCAACACATACCAACTTCCCAAACTCGTCAGGAGAAGCATGGCCACCAAGGTTCCCACGAGGACCGACCTCCAGGGTCTATTTCCTTCCACTGCCGTTTGCACTTCTGGCGCTATCTCGCGCCGCGCTCCACAGAACTGCGCCCAACTTTGCTCCCCCACATACCCCGCCAACAGATTCAGCACATCTATCCGGGGGAGGCGGTCGTGATCCTGCTTGATGTGGGTATAAAACCACTTTTCGCTCACCTGCCCCTTCACCTCCTGCAGGAGATGTTCCTGGAAATTCAGGATGTCCTGTCCCTTCCAATCCGTGATCGGCATATCAAAGGGCGCATGGGCTTCCTGAAAGCGGGCCTCCACGGCCTTCCGCAACAAATGAAAACAGCGTCGTTGCTCTGGATTCATGTTCTCAAAGGTACAGGAAAAAGGAATGGGATGACTTGTAAAAGGCTTGTAAATCCCTTTTCCACACCAAAACAAGGGTTTTTCAGTCAAGTCATCATCCACTCGCCCCACCTTTGGAGTCAAAACAATTAACTCCATTTCACATGAAACGTATCCTCTCTTTTCAACTGCAACGCCTGGGTCTGGTGATGATCCTTGGGCTTTTTTCCACTTCTTTGCTGGCGCAAGCGGGCTATTCCAACGCGGGCATAGCCCTCGGGAAAGAACGCGCCCGACGGGGTCAATTACCCAAGCCAGAAGAAGTCGTGGTAGAAGAATTCATGAATTATCACCTCCACGACTTGCCGATTCCCTCCACGCAAGATCGAATCCATCTGGACGTGCAAATCGCAGCAGGGGATCAACCTCGGGAGGCGGTGATCCAAGTTGGCTTGAGTACCGCTTTTCTCAATGGTCTGGTTGGGGCACCTCCTTTGAACATTTCGCTCGTGGTGGATCGCAGTGGTTCCATGAGTTCGGAGAATCGCATGGTCAAAGCCCGGGAGGCTTTGTGCACCCTCCTGGGGCAATTACGGCCCACGGATCGGGTATCTCTGGTTGCCTTCGATGATCGGGTCGAACCCTTATTCCCTTCCCAACTCATCGGCAACGGACAAGGCTTGCGGCAGGCCATTGATCGACTGGCACCTAGAGGTTCAACCAATCTTCAAGCTGGCATCACAGAAGGCTATCGACAGGTGGTGCAGCACTACTCAACCGAGCGGACTCAGCGGGTGCTCATTCTCACCGATGCCATCGCCAATACGGGCTTGGTAGATCCGATTCAAATCGCCCAACGTAGCATGCAATTTGAGGATGATTGGCAAGTGGATTGTGCGATGATTTGTGTGGGCTCTGGCTTTGCTCATCAGGTAGCCCGCAACTTCAGCGAGTATGGCAAGACCTCTTTTCACTTCATTGACGATAGCGAAGATTTGCGGAAGGTATTTGTCAGCGAGGTACAGAGCTTGCTGGCTCCACTGGGCAATAAGGCTCGCATCAAAATATCCTTGACGGGAGCCGATTGGCAGCAAACCTATGGTTACGAATCCCCTCGTTCTCGTTCCTGGAACCTCTCTCTCAACGATCTGAACCACGGCCTTACTCAGATTTTTATGGCAGAAGTGCAAGTACTGCAAGCCAAACACGCCCGGATAGAGGTAGCCTTCACGTATTATGACTACCGCGAACAGCGCACCAGGACCATCAAGCAGTTTCACAAACTCGGGAGCATGCAAGAAGCCATGAGTCTGGACATGAAGAAAAATTACCGGATCAGCTATCTGGCTCATGCCTTGGAAGCCTCCGCACATCTATTCCAAGGTCAGCAGCACGCCCAAGCTCAGGCGGTCCTTAGACAAGCCCTTCAGCGTCCTAAGCACGGCAGCCTCCACACCGATCAGGACATTCATCGGGTGGAGAACATCCTCAGCGCATACGTTCAAACGCTAGATGATTATTTGGTGCAAGAAGACCGGGATTTGGGGAATTGGTGAATTGGTTGACTCGGAAATTGGGGAATTGGAAAAAACGTCTGACAGCAAGGCGCTCTGACCACGAAATGGTCTGACCTCTCGCCTCTCTTGCCACCTCTTCAAGCTCTACGAATCAATCCTTCCCGACATCTTGCGCATGACAGGCTGCGATTCCTACCATATCCACGATTTGGCGCACGCTGGCGCCAAGCTGCAGAATGTGAACTGGCTTTTTCAAGCCTAACAGCACCGGTCCAATCATCTCCATATCAGCTGCCGTTTGCAACAAATTGTAGGCGAGGTTGGCGGAGGATAAATTGGGGAAAACCAGGACATTGGCAGGCTCATCTCCCAATTTGGAGAACGGGAACAATTGATTCCTCTTCTCTGGATCAAGGGCTAGATGGGCCTGCATTTCTCCGTCTATTTTCCATTCTGGATGTCGCTCATGGAGTAAGTGCGTGGCCGATCGCATCAGCATCGCGGATTCTCCATACGGCACCGAACCGAAATTGGAATAGGTCACCAGAGCAATGCGGGGTTCCAGGTTGAAAATCCGGGCCTGATGCGCGGCCAGTTCTGCAATATTCGCGATATCATTGGCTTCCAGGTGATGGTTGATCGCCGTATCCGCCAGAAATAAGGGCCCAGATTTGGCAAGGATGATGTGGGTACTCGCAACTTTTTGTACCCCTTCGCGGGCACCGATGATTTGCAGAGCGGGTCGGACCGTTTCAGAATATTTGCTGGAAAGCCCTCCGATCATGGCATCGGCATCTCCTTGCTCCACCATCATAGCCCCGAAGTAGTTGTTGGTCCTCATATGACTTTTGGCCTCCTTCTCGGTCATGCCTTTCCGCTTCCGCTTTTCATAGAGCATCTCGGTATAGGTTGCCAGCCTTTCCTCCTCCTGCGCATCAACGGGTTTGCTTGGGTCAAGCATCGGGAGGTTTTCTGGACTCCACTCCAATTCCTGTAGCATTTGCTGAATCACTACTTTGTTGCCCAGCAACATGGGAGCGGCAATTCCCTCTTCCATAACGACCCGGACTGCTTTCAACACGGTAAGATCTTCGGCATCCGCAAATACCACCCGCTTGAGGTCTTGGCGGGCTTTGGTTTCGATGATTTTGGATAAAGGCTGGTCATTGCCCATCCGCTTGATCAGTGCTTGTTGATAGGCTTCCCAATCTTTGATCGGATGCTGCGCTACCCCAGAATCCATCGCTGCCCGAGCCACCGCCGGAGCCACCGTAGAGATGAGGCGGGGATCTACG
>JBCCCJ010000780.1:0-3839 GCA_039033615.1 Bacteroidota bacterium | reverse complement strand
GGTTCGTGGAGAACAGGCTCCGAATGTTGACCAATTGAGAGAGATAGTTGGCCATGAGCTGCTCAAAAATCACCAAGTAGCCCTGCATTTGTTTGGCATAGGCCTTTCGGGAACGACTGACCCTCGAAGGCAGCCCTCTGTCTCCGATCCCATATACTTCTGGGAAATGATTTTGAACGGTATCATAGTGCTCAATGTCTTCCAGCCTCCTGGTAGGTTGAGGCGGAATCACCGTCAAATCCAAGGGTCGTTCATACTGCTGCTGGTACTTGGTAACCAGTCGATCGTACGTCTGACGGACAGTTTGCAGGTCCAGGCTGTACCCCAATTCTCCCAGCACAAATTGGATGGGATACTGCTCCCCAGCTGGTCTATTGGGCAAGAGGATGCGCATGTCCAGCTCTGGAAAGCGATTGGGAGGCAGTTGCGTGATTTCATTGCGAACGGGTTTCCCATTCAGGAGCAATTGGAACTTCCCCACTGACCGGACTCCTTCAATCTCGGTCAGCACTTTGATCAATTTTGATTTATGAATGCTTCCCAACAACTCCAATTCGGAACGTTGGAGATCCTGATCCAGGATGAATCCATGCTTCGGTAACGGACAATTGTATATTTCTTCCCAGCTAGCGCCTTCTTCCATCAATTCGTCCAGGGTATGAAACCGAATTTGCGGGGTCAGCATCTCTCCGATCTGAAAGAAAATTTCTGCCAGGACCGACTCTGCAACTACGTGGGAACTGAGGTTGATCTCCGCTTGAAAGGCTATTTTTTCAGATTGGAGGATTTCGATGCGATCAATGTCTTCCCCCAAGTTTCTGTGTGCTGAAAGCAAGCGTTGGGTGTGGCGGAGGACTTCTGCTGGTTCGCCTCGGAAGGTGCTATCCAACTGTAAGTACACGTGATAGAGACCATTGAGATTCATTCCCAATGCGCTTTTATCCAAAGGGACCAACCAAGCATTCTTCACCCCCAGCACCCGATCAATGATGAGTTTGCGGTAGTCAAGGATGGTTTGCGGCGTACAGGGTAGTACCTCCGGCGCGGGAAACATGGCATTTTCGCGGGGGTCAAAAGCTTCCCCACTTTTCCCGAATAGCAAATCCTCGATGGGCAAATTGGTCTTATACCCCAACTCAGTCAGGGAATAGCACAAATTCTCGAGGATGGTGATGCCCGGATCATGCTCGTTGTAATCGGTCCAAATATCTCCTGAGAGCATTTGGGTTCGATTGATTCCCTCTTGTCGCATGGACTCATAATCCATGCTAGAAGAGAACTGCCGATACTTGGGAATACTGATGGACTCCTGAGCCATGAATGCTTAGCGTTTGGGCGTGATATTGAAACGAGGTTTGGGCTTGATAGCGCTTCCCCCTTGAGGATTCTGCCGTTGATTGCCTCCCTGATCCTGGTTGTTTCCGGGGAATCGCTGGGGTTGTTGATGGCTGGCATTCGACTCCAAGGGCGAATCGTGGACTTCTTTTTCAAAGTTCCGATCCCACAGCAACATCAAGCGGTAGAACAACTCTTTGGATTGCCCATTTTTGGTTCCATAATGGGTACGGGTTTTGATTTGGAGCAGGTAGCGGCGCTCTCCACTTCTTTTGCTGTTTTCCTCATCGAGTTTCCAGCGAAACAGGATTTTGTTCCAAAACCTCCCCCAGAACCACTTGCTTCCCGCCCGGACCATCGTGGCCTTGACCTTAGACCCTCGCTTCTTTCCTCCAGACATCAATAAAATGGCATGGGTCAAAGCAAACCGCTCATCCTCCTCATCATTGATATGGGCCATCGCCTCGAATCCCATGCAGCCATGCAAATTGTCCTTGATGGTGTGCCAGGATCCATCTGCCATGACCTTGCCAGTTGCAAAGTTCCCTGCCCGGCCCTGCATGCCTACCACCCCACGGACATCCATCCCAAAGGACGGTTTGGTGGTTCCGATCCCAATGCGTCCCAGGCGGTTTCCTTGCCCTGATTCGAAAAACAAGCGACTTTGTTCTCGTCCCTCGGTCAAGTTCAATCCTTGGCGGCTGTCAGGATTCAAATGGAAAGTGAAGGCCGGATTCCGGTCATTGCTCATGGCTTCATAAAAGCTCATCAGTTTATGGGAACTCCCCCTAGAGGTCAATTTTAAGCCGTTGTCCTTATCAAAATCAATTCCGTCAGTTTGAATGTTGACGGTGGATTCAATTAAGTCTACGTAGTTCTTACCCGTAGCTTTACCGCCTTTGAATATTTCAACCAGGGTTTCACGAGGTCTTTTCATATTCTATCACTTGATCTTACAGTTGAATGCTGAGGGTTTGGGTTTTCTTATTGCTTGCCTTGCCGACTACCTTCGGTTTTTGGCGAGACTTAATGATGATGTGTTCTCCATCCTTGGCAATGTCAAACATTCCCTGGAAATGAATGGGGGTAGGGACTTCTTTGGGCTCCACCTCGACTTCTTTGTCAATCAAGGTGAATTCATGGTCGTCATCCGGTACCAACACTCCCCATGGTTGGGCTTGCAATTCGGAGATGCGGTCGGTTTCTGTGGCTGTATCCCGCAGCAGATAGCGCCCGGATTCTTCAACTCGGCTGATCTGAAGAAGAGAAAAACGGGTAACGAATACCACGTAGGGCAGAGCCTTGACAAAATTCAGCATTTCATCTTCGCTGATGACCCCGCCGATCTGAAGGTCATGTGTCGGATCTTTCATCCAAGGGCACAAAAAATGCTCCACATCCCGACTCAATCTTCGCATGGTCTGGCCATTGTTATTTCCTTCGGTGAACTTGATGTCGGCGTACACCCGAATATACTCATAGACAGGATTCCTGACCTTCAATTTGGCAAAGGGGGAAATGGTCTCGCTCAGGAATTGCTCGATGTCCGACAGGGTTTTGTAATTCACCTTAGGCGTCCGGTGGTCCAGGGAATCATTCTTGGAGGGCACCACTACAATCGTTACTCCATGCTCCAAGCTCAAAGAAGCAATCTCTGGATGGCTCAAGTGGCTGAGGCATTTCACCTGTTTCAGGGTATGGAATTTCCCAAGGGTCAACCGCTCCAAGTCCCAGTGGGTGATGCCCCGCCCTTTGGTTCTCAAGCGTTCGCTGATCCGACCAAAGTATTCTTCATCTCGCTCTTGTGGTTTGCCATTGAAGGAAGGATATGGTTGCTGAATCCCTTTCACCTCCGACTCTGAATTCAGCAATTTGGTGATGCTCCCGGCGGGCAAGGCCTTTCGTAGTCTGTGATTAGGTCCATATTCCCGAAAGGTGGCAGATATGGCCTGAGCTTTTACTCCGATCGCATGAGACAAGACTTCGGTATCACCATCTACTGCCGCCTGAATCCAATAGAGCCCACTTTCCATGATGTCATTCCGGCGGCTGATTTTTCGGGGCAATGCCAATTGAACCAGTCCTTTTTGGGTAAAAGAATAGGTCGTATCCAGCAAGATCTCTTCCTTTTCAAAGGGAATCCACTGATTATTCACCAGATAGCTCCACCGAACTGTAGGCACCTTGAAGCGGGTGCTTCCTTTGAATTTGGAGGTGGTGAGTTGAAACAGCAGGGAAATGGTTTGGGGCGCCTCTACCTCCTTCAGGCCAATCATCAAATATCCATTCTCTCGGTATTGAGGCAACAAATGGAGGGGATGAATCTTGGGTCCTCCACGGAAATAGATGGTTTGCAGGCCAAAAGGATGCAGGTGATAGACCTGCTCAGGAATGCTTTTTTCGCCTTTGTTGGTCAAATTGATTCTCGTTCGGGCCTTGTATGAAAAGGAGATCGAAGAAAGAACCGGTGTGTATGGCTGCTGTGGACTGTTCTTTTGGTTGGC
>JBCCCJ010000779.1:0-3843 GCA_039033615.1 Bacteroidota bacterium | reverse complement strand
CCCAAAGTTTCGCGATTTGGCCCGCCAACCACTCGGTGTTGATTCCTTGATCTGGAAAGAAATATCTACTTGAAAAGAGGAAGTTATTTTTCAAGGCTCACTAAGCATTTTTTTGAAACAAAAAACGCGACCGCCTCGAAAGAGACCGTCGCGTTTTGGTGGTTGAATTGGTTTACTGGTTGATTGGTTTGCTAGTTACCTAGTTGCCCAATTCCCTAGTTGACCAATTGCCCAGTTCCCTAGAAAGAATAGCGGATACCGAGCTGTGAGGCCCAGCGTCCGGAGCGCAATCCAGAGTTCAACAGGGTCCAGGGATTGCTTTGTGGTGCGTCGAAGGCAAAGGTAGGAACGGTGGTAGGATTCCCCATTCCGTCTTCCTCAAAGTCTACAAAGCGCAACAGGGCAAAGTTCCCGCGGTTTCCAACAAAGTTCCGGGCTCCCCAAGCAGAGTTGAGCAGGTTGGCCACGTTGAAGACATCAAACGTGATCTGCAAGTTGTGGCGGGTACCATTATTCTCAATCCACACATCCTGCACCAACTTCATGTCGATGGTGTGCTCAAATGGGGTACGCAGCTTGTTACGTTCTGCGTATTCTCCCCGACGAGAGTTGAGGTAGTCATCAGCGGAGATGAACGCATCCAAAGCTGCCCACTGTGCATCAGCGGTGGCGGGATCAGCGAATACGATGTCATCCTGGTTGGCAGGTACATACATCAGGGTTACGTTCTGCTGATCGTCTTCATTGGTCAAAGCCGCACCGTTGCCATATACATAGCTGTAGCGCTGTCCGTCCTGTCCGTTGTAGAAAATAGAAACGGTGGTAGCGGCGTTGCCGTACTCGAACCGCTTGGCAAGGAAGGCAGAGATCCGAGAACCGGAAGCAAAGATGGTCCGGGTAGTCTCCATGTTAGCCGCGGCACTGTTACGGCCCATGATGGACTGATTTTCCCGCCAGTTGGTGGAGTTGATGAACCCAAAGCCATCAAACAAGCCAACCGCATCGGTATAAGAATAGGCAATGTTCGCGGTCCAGTCCTTAGCGAATGGCTTCTGCAGCTGAGCCGTAACGTTGTAGGTATACCCGAGATTGGTGTTGCTCACATAGGTGATCCGCTCGTAGGTAGGATCCAGGCGATCTTCAAAGTTGAAAGTAGGACGCGTATCTCCGGTTCCGCTCAAGTTTCCAGTAGAAGGCTTGAGGTTCACGTTTTGAATGTTGATGTCATTCAGGTTACGAGAGAAGATCCCTTCAGCAGTGAAGATAAAGTCTCCGGGAAGCTTCTGGTCAATTGCCAAACTGGTACGGAGGACCTGTGGATAGCGAAAGTCTTCTGCAAACAAATCAACGTCTCCTGATGGGCTGCCGAGGTTAGCGAAGTTTCTCCATTCGTCCTGGTTAGGGGTAAATTCTGGCATATTACCAATGAATCCTGCGCGGAAAGAGAAACTACTGTTCAAGCCATTCCGAATGAACATTCCCCCTGGCCATACCCAAGGAACGCGACTGGTAAATACCCCAACGCCACCACGAATCTGGGTGGTTTGGTCTCCAGTTACATCCAGGTTGAAGCCAATCCGTGGTGCCCACAAAATCTGAGTTCCAGGTGCCTTACTAGCTTGAGCACCTTCCAAGTCATAGCCCGCATTCTCAATCAAAGGAATGGTTTCAGAATTGAAGGCAGTGTTGTCCAATGGAGGATCTTCCAGGAAGACTGGAATATCGGCTCGCAAACCGATGGTCAACTTGAATTGATCACTCACTTCGATTTCATCCTGGGCGTAGAACGCCATTTGCAAGGCAGAGAAGGTAGGCCCGAGGTTTTCTGCTTCGTCTCCAAAGCGGATCTGAGACGCATCGCCTGGAGTGGTTGGCTGCTCATGCCCAAACAAGAAAATGTCGCCCGGATCTCCATCTAGGAATTTCTCCAAGCCCGTCCGGGTAATGTTCCCCTGATCGTCCACATCATTGAAGTACTGGTACCGAGGGGTCGAAAAGATGGTGAAGAGGTTCTGAATGTTGAAAAACTCATTGTGGGTACCCACCGTGAAGGTGTGGCGACCTTTGGTCAGGGTCAGGTTATTCGTCAGGGTGAATACATCCTGGAACACAATATTGGAATAGGAGAAGTTATCGGTTCCAAAGTAGATGATTGCGTTGTCATCAAAGGCCTGTACCTGTGGAAAGGGAGAATCTCCCAATACATCCCGGTCATCTCGGACGGTCGTCGCCCCGATGATCAAGTCGTTGAAGAGGTTGTCGCCAAAGGTACTCTTCAACTCCAGCGCGGTAGAGTTGGTGGTCGAAGGAAAGAGAACTCCGGTGTTGAAGAAGAACACATTCTGGTTGTCAGAACGGTTTGCGTCGCGCTCTACCCCGCGCACATAACTATGGCGCAGCATCAATTTATGGTTGTCGTTGATGTTCCAATTCAACTTGGCCAAGAACTTCTCCCCATTCCGGGTAGAGGTATTGTTGCGGTATCCGCCAGCATCATAGCCATACTCACTTTGGAGGAAGTTCTCCAAGCGGGTAAAATCTGCTTCAGTCGCTCGTCCTTGGTAATCCACAAAATCAAATGGCTTGGGTTCCTGATCCCGCTGAACTTCTGCGTTGAAGAAGAAAAAGAGCTTGTCCTTTTTGATGGGACCACCGATCCGGAATCCACCAGTCTGGGCGGTAAAGTCTGCCAAACGGGTGCGTTCTACGCCATCAGGCAATTCTCCGGGAGTCCTTCCAGAGAGATTTTGGTTGCGAAAGAAGTAATAAGCAGAACCTTCGAGGGTGTTGGTTCCACTCCGGGTTACGGCATTGATCCCTGCGCCAGAGAATCCCCCTTTTTTCACATCAAAAGGAGCGATGTCAACAGAAATCTGGGCAATTGCATCCGGGCTGATGGGCGTAATCCCTGCCTGACCACCGTTGGTACCGGAGTTGGCCAAACCAAATACGTCATTGTTGACCGCACCGTCGATGAAGATCGCGTTGTAGCGGTTGTTGGTACCAGCTACAGAGATCCCGCCAGAGTTGGCAGACTCGCGACTAGCAGGCGCAGTACGAGGGTCCAAACGGACATAATCCTGTAGGAAATCACGAGTTACCGAAGGCAGTACGTCGATTTCCTTGGTTCCCAATTTGGTTTGAGCACCGGTCCGGTTTCCATCGAAAATGTCTCCCGTTTGGGAGGTGATGGTGATCGCATCCATGGTGACAGCCTCTTCCCTCATGGTGAAGTTTTGGCGGAAGGTCTGGCCCAATCCCAGGTAGATGCCTTCCTGGACATTGTCTGCATACCCGACATAGGTAACAGAGACGGTGTAGGGTCCTCCTACTTGCAGGTACGGCAAGCGGAAATACCCGTCTTGATTCACGACCGATCCATATTTAGATCCGGTTGGCGTGTGAATCGCAACCACAGTAGCTCCCTGCATAGGGGCTCCTGCATCGTTCAAAATACGACCAGCCAAGGTCGCAGTGGTAGACCCCTGAGCGAAGGCAACGGATGCCAAACCCAGAGTCATCGCTACCATCAGAAGTAGAGGTAACAATCTTTTCATAGAGGTAGGAAAAGAAATTGGTGAAACAGAAAGAAGGGTGATGTTACGCGAGGAAAACGGCAAAAAAACCGTTCCGTAGTCAAGATGGGCGTCTCTTGGGCGACAGAATACAAGAACCTCAGCGGTTGGGAAAGCGTCTTAGAGTTAGCGCCTGACCGGAAGGCAGGCGATGATGGCGTGGCGCCGGAAACCTTTTGCAAGGAATAATGAGGTTTCATCTCGCTTTCAAAGCGCCAAAATTAACAAAAAGAAAATCAAAGTCGAGTCAACAGGTAAAAAATAAAAT
>JBCCCJ010000778.1:0-3851 GCA_039033615.1 Bacteroidota bacterium | reverse complement strand
GTTTTGCCAGTCTGGAGCACGATGGGATCGTCCTACCATGGAACATCTACTCATCGCTAGAAGTCTCATCTTAACCAAAGGACGATGGAATCAATTTTGGAAGAAAGTTGACCGATATGGTTGCTAAGATTACATCAGAAGAGAACTGCACCCGCTTAAACTGTATCCCAGCTAAGTGCTGTAGCCTTATACAATCCCTACTTCATGTCCCAATCCCATCCCTCCTTTTTGTATGCGTGTGTAGCCATCGGTCTTGCTGGAATCATCGCAATTGTGTATCCGGTGGTGTTTTCAAGTTCAACAGGGCACCCCACAGATGTGATGAAATCCCAGTTGATGCACCTGAGAAATTTGCAGGAGCTGTATCATTGGGAGCATGGAAGCTATACGACTGATTTGGATATGATCGGGATGGGGGTTGACTTACGGGAGATCGCTGAATTTGTCGTATTTGAAGCGGATTGTGAACAGCTTTTGATCCAGGGAACCGAGATCCAAGACCTTGACGGCAATCAGCAACTCGACCGCCGATGGATAGACGAAAACGGAGAGTTGTATCGAATATCTCCTAACAACTCAGAAGATAGCACAGATTGCCCATAAAAGGGATTCATCCTCAAATCAACCAGGCATACACCTCCTCCAGCGAGGTTTCCCCAGCCTGCACCAACCGGAAGGCTTGATCCCGCAGGCTGTTGAAATCGGGGAAATAGGTAGGGAGACTGGCTCGTTGGGTGGTGCGGTCTTGTTGCAAAAAGGCCTCGGTTTCAGGTCGGATGGGCAGCATCTCATAAATAGCCGTGCGTCGGTGATAGCCCGTGAAATTACAACGGGGACAACCAACTGGCAGGTAGTGTTCCTTCAACACTAGCTCTTCCGGCAAGCGCAGACTCGACACCTCCTGGGTAGCTGATTTGCAATGAGGACAAAGGAGGCGTACCAGCCTTTGGGCCACCGACAAGCGCAGGGTAGCCGGAATGAGGTATGGGGCTACCCCCATATCGGTGAGGCGGTGAATGACATCCAAGGAAGAATTGGTATGCAGAGTTGAAAGTACTAGGTGTCCGGTCAGAGCCGCCCGGATAGCAATGGAAGCAGTAGCCTCATCCCTGATCTCCCCCACCATGATGATGTCTGGGTCCTGGCGCAAAAAGGCCCGTAAGGCTCGCTCAAAATCCAGGCCGATTTCGGGTTTGAGTTGGACCTGATTGATCCCAGGAAGGTTGTATTCGATGGGATCTTCGATGGTGGTGATGTTGCGATCCGTGCGGTTCAACTGGTTCAAGGCCGCGTACAAGGTAGTGGTCTTGCCGCTGCCCGTCGGCCCAGTGATGAGGATGATGCCATTGGGTTGCTGGATGCTCTGCTGAAATAAGGCGAGCTCCTTTTCCCGCATCCCCAGGTTTTCCAGTTGCAAAAACTCCACCGAGCGGTTGAGAAGGCGGAGGACGACCTTTTCGCCAAACTTTCCGGGAATGGTGGACACTCGAACATCCATGACTTGATCCTGGTGGACCAATTGCATCCGTCCATCCTGGGGCAAGCGCTTTTCGGCGATGTCCAGTTCTGAGAGAATCTTCAAGCGACTGACGATGGCGTTGTATTGAGCAGGGCTGACGGTGTATTTCTCCAACAGCTTGCCTTCCCAGCGAAAACGGACCCGGGCATAGGCTTCATAGCGTTCGAGGTGGATGTCGCTCGCACCCAGGGCTGCCGCAGCTTGGTAGAAACAGATGCCCTTTAGAAAGAAGCAGGCGCATCGCGACTACCATCGACTGGGAGATTCTTTTTCTGGGGATATCTGACGCCCCCTCAAGTCAGCTAACAGACAGCAAATGCTTGAAAAATTCCCGTACTTTCCGGGCAAATCAATCCATTCACGCATGAGTCTCATGAACATCCGGATGGAACGCCAGAATCAGGCCTTCCACTTCCAAGCCACTAACGAAACGGGCGCCCATCTTCAGTTAGATGGCAGCGCAGGAATTGGCGGAGAAAACAAAGGCTTCTCTCCGATGCAATCGCTTCTGGCTGCCATTGGTGCTTGTAGTGCCATCGACATTGGGCTGATTTTGCAAAAGCAAAAACAGGTCATCGAAGACTTTGCGATGGACATCCAGGGCGAGCGTACTCCGGTAGCAGATGCCAACATCTTCACCGCCATTCACATTCAGTATGGGTTTACCGGAGACCTGGATGCCAAAAAAGTGCGGCGAGCCATCGACTTATCCCTGGAAAAATATTGTTCTGTCGCAAAAATGCTGGAAAAGACGGCTTCAATCACCTACTCCTTCACGGTAAATGAAGAGATATTTGAATGAAGGAGAAGACAGACCGATTCCCTGTTAGAAGTCAGAATGGCCCGAATGACTGGCCTGACAGCGTACGATGCCGATGGCAAGGTTCCATCAGGAAAACAAGCTCGTAGCCCGAGTACAACTCTTTTGATGCGCTCAATCCTGAAACTCAGGGGCTTTCTTCATCATGCTAGCCTGGAAGGCGTTCATCAGATCTTCGGAGATCAACATCCCTGCATTCCAAGTAGCGATATAATTCAGGCCATCGGCGGTATTGTGCTCCCGGGTATAGTTCAGCATTTCTTTGGTGCCTCGAATGGAGAGCGGAGATTTGCTGGCGATGTCTTTTGCGATGCCTTTGACACCATCTAGCATAGTAGGTTGGTCATAGTAGACCTGATTGACCAAGCCACAGGATTTGGCTTCTTCGGCTCCTAGTTTGCGACCGGTATAGGCCAATTCTCTGGCAAGGCCGTCCGGCATGACCTTGGGCAAGCGTTGGAGGGTTCCCAGATCTGCCACCATTCCCATGTCGATTTCTTTGATCGAAAAATAGGCATCCTCGGTGCAGTAGCGCATATCACAAGCCGAAATGATGTCCACCGCCCCGCCGACACAAGCGCGGTGAATGGCTGCCAATACTGGTTTGCGACAGCGTTCGATGGCACTGACGGTATCCTGTAAGTAGAGGATGTGCCGCCGCAAATATTCTCGTTTCCGGCCTTCTTCTTTGATGCCATTGAATTGGTTCAGGTTCATGAGCATCGCCAGATCAATGCCCGAGCAAAAGTGCTTCCCTTCTCCACTCAGCACAATGGCCCGGACCTCGGGATTGTCATCCAGATGTTCAAAGATGGCTTTGAGTTCATCCCAAGAAGTTTCGTTCAGGGCATTGGCTTTGTCAGGTCGATTCATGCGGACGTGAGCAACCTGATCGGCGATCTCTACTAAGAAGGTTTCGTAAGACATATGTTTATTTCGGGGGTTAAGGATGGGGACAATTTCCCTCCTACAGCAAATTCGGAAATCTTCCTGCAAAAACCAGAACAGAATCAGCACCAGACCAAAAAATTCGCCGGAGACAGGGACATTTCCCATCTCCGGCAACGGTCGGTCCCGCAGTGAAACGGTCCCGCATCACGTTTCTCGATTCCTTATCCCTTGACCGGAATAGAAATCATGCTGTTCTCCCAGGCAATCACGAGCGCATCTTCGTTGAACATGATCGACAGAGCCTCCACGGTGGTTTCCAGGGTCTGGACATCCGCTGCGAAGCGAGCTACATCATTCTCCTCGTTGTACGCATAGGAACCCCAGGCATCCAAATCAGTATTCAAAATGAGGGTCCACTTTCCCTCTTCGGGCAAGAGGTGCAGGCTGTAGCGGCCTGGCTTGATGGTTTCGCCACCGATGTTCACGGCTTTGAATACATGGAGTTCGGAGTTTTCATTGGCACCTAGACGCCAAATCTCGCCTTGTTTCACCATGTCTCCGAATACGGTTCTTCCTTTTTTCTGCGGGCGGGAGTACAGGATCCTCATGACAGGTTCGAGG
>JBCCCJ010000777.1:0-3854 GCA_039033615.1 Bacteroidota bacterium | reverse complement strand
CCAATTCCCAATTGGGCCAAGGAGCCACTTTCTTTTTCAGTTTACCCGACCAGGAGTAAATTTAAGATTCATTTCCCTAACCCCCTTGCGCTTTTTCATGCTCAACTAACCCTATCTATTCATGGCTGCAGAGAACAACAACAAATTTCCGATTGTTGGAATTGGCGCCTCTGCCGGCGGCCTCAAAGCCATCGAAGAATTACTGAGAGGCTTGCCAAGGCAACCAGGAATTGCCTTCATCATCGTACAGCACCTTTCCCGAAGATTCAAAAGTCTGATGGCTGAAATTTTGGCCAAAGACACCAAGATGCCAATCTTGCTGGCAGAAAATGGGCTTGAAGTAAAGCCGGATCACATTTACCTGATTCCTGCGGGACGGAACTTGACCATCAGTAAGAACCAGTTGGTGGTCGATGACCAGACCAATCAGGACGGTTTGCATCATGTGATTGATATTTTCTTTCATTCCTTGGGCCAAGATGCTCAGGAAAATGCCATCGCCGTCATTCTTTCTGGTACCGGTTCTGATGGTTCCCGAGGCATTCGGACGATCAAAGAATCAGGCGGTTTGGTCATCGTACAAGAACCCAAAAGTGGTGAGTTTGACGGGATGCCACTCAGTGCCATGGATACCAAGGTGGTGGATTTTGTCCTACCCCCGAAATTGATTGCTAAAAAACTGGTGGAACTGCGGGAATTGGAGGATACCCGAAACCGTAGTGCGACCAATGACAGCAGCGACGACTACCTGGTAGGCCTGACCGAAATTTTTGAATTGCTCCGCAAAGAAAGTGGGGTTGATTTTTCGGTGTACAAATCCAGCACGATTCAGCGCAGGATTGACAAGCACATGACGAGTCAGCGAATCAATAATCTGCAGCGGTATTTTGATTTTCTGGTCGCTCAGCCAGAAAAAGTAAAAGAGCTTTTCCATGAAATTTTGATCGGGGTCACGGATTTTTTTCGGGATCCCACCGCATTCGAAGCCCTCAACCATCTGGTATATCCCAATCTGTTCAAGTCTACTCAACGAGAAGAAACTCGAATCTGGATTTGCGGCTGTGCATCAGGAGAAGAAGTGTATTCTTTGGCCATCTCCATGATAGAGTACATCAATCTTCAACAGTTGGAGCCCAATTTTCTCATTCTCGCGACCGACATCAACGAAAGATCATTGGCTGAGGCAAGCAAAGGTCAGTATCCAATTACGAAATTGGACAATTTGACAGATGTTATCCTCGAACGCTATTTTACCCCGCAAGATGATCATTGGACCATCAAACCCATCGTCCGGGATCGAATCATCTTTGCCCGCAATGATGCAACGGTAGATCCCCCGTTCATCAACCTGGATTTGGTGGTATGTCGAAATTTATTGATCTATTTTACCCCCGAAACCCAACGAAGAATTCTGCTCAACTTCCACTTTGGATTGAATCCAGGTGGGTTTTTGTGGTTGGGCACCAGTGAAAACACGCTGGATCTAGGCACCTACTTTCCTCCTTTGAGTGATCGGTGGAAAGTATTTCAGTCCAAAGGTACCCCTCCAAAATCTGCTAGTCGCTACTCTCTTCAGAATCTCCGTAAAGCCAACTTCCCTAGCGGGAAAGCTACCTTACTTGACATTTCGAGAAATACCGGAAAATCCTTACATCCTCGAAATCAACGATCCGTATATGCTCATTTGATTCTAGAGGAAATTGCGCCTGCTTCTGCCTTGGTGGACGAAAATTTCCAGATCCTCTATTTAGCTGGAGGCGTAGGAAAGTATCTAGTCTTTCCCAATATGGAAATCAATTCAGATCTCCTCAACAAGGTTTCAGAAGCCACAGTTGTGGTATTACGAGATGGGATGGAGCGACTTCAGGCCGAATCCGGCCCTTTTATCTACCTAGGAATTCAGGTATTGGACCATGAACCAGAAGCTCGGTGTAATCTCATTATCAAACGAATCTCAGCCAATAGGAACAACAAAGATTTATTCTTCATCGAGTGGAAAGAAGCAGATCTCGACGACTCCGCTAGTTTTCAAATTATTTCCAATTCAAACTTGGAAGCCAATGCTGCTGCCATCATCAAAAATCTACAATTGGAACTGACGGTGGCTCAGTCAGAAGTGCAGCAAAACCTCGAAGAATTAGAAACTAGCAACGAGGAACTCCAAGCCTCTTATGAAGAATTGATTGCTTCCAATGAAGAGCTGCAAAGCACCAATGAGGAATTGCAGTCCGTCAATGAAGAATTGTACACCGTCAACAGTGAATTACAAGCTAGAAACCGGGAATTGGTAGAAGCCAAGGTCAACATTGACAACCTGCTGGAAAGTACTCCTATTGGGACTTTGTTTTTGGATGGAGAACTCAACATTTATTTGTTTACCCCTCCAGTCCAGCAAATTGTGCCCCTCGCAGCTTCAGACATTGGAAATTCCATCCAAAAATATCGCTTAGACTGGGATTACCATAATTTTTATGATGATCTCCAGGACGTGCTCATCAATCAGATTGAGCGGGAAAAATATGCTTCTACCAAAACGGGTAGTCATTTTTTGGTCCACCTTTCTCCTTTTTGGAATAGGCAGAATGCTGTTGGGGTCATCGTGAACCTCGTAAATGTCACAGCCCAAAAACGAGCTGAAAATTTGCTGCGGCAGACAGAACAAGATCAACGAAAAATCCTGGACTTGATTCCTCTGGTTGTCATCATCACCACCATCACAGGGGAGATTCGCTTTTTGAACCGAGATGAATCTCGGTTAGATCTTGAGAAAGCGACTGCTTTTGACACGAGTCTTTTGGATTCGCTTGACATTCCATCTACCAAAGAACTTCAAGCAGCCCTTCAAACTTGTTCGCACCAAAAAGTTTCACAATCTCTGCAGGTGAAGGTCTTAGGGACAGAGGGGAATTCGATTCCGTTCCAATTCGACATACAGCCCATCATCAGTCCCGACAACAACATCGATGAATTGTTGATCAGTGGGATTCCGTTGGATGGAGATCGGTTCATCTCATCGGAGCGATTCAATCGGTTGGAAACCTTGGAGGGGCTTACCCAGAAAGAAGAATTGATCTTTTCGGTCAAGGATGACCAATTCCGCTACCTATATGTGAGCGAGGGCTTAAGACGGACCTTGAACAAACCCCTGGAATCCATTCTCGGCAGCAATGACCATGCACTATTTTCCGAAGGCATTGCCAGTCCGTTGCGGGCAAATGACCGCTGGGTTCTCAGTCAACAAAAACAGAAAAATACCATTGAGTCTTTAAAAGTCGGAGAGCGCAAGTTGCACTTCATGGTGTCAAAATTTCCCATGACCTTTCAAGGCAACCCCAATTGCATTGGCCAAGTGGGACTGCCGCTATCTGCTCAATGGCAGAATCAAGCAAATGAGACCTCTCTGATCAACCAGGAACAGTGGGAGGAACTGATCAAAGAAAGAACCGACGCCTTGATCGAAACCAATCAGGAATTGCGGACCATCACCCAGTCCATTGCCCATGATTTGAGGGGACCTCTGCGGGCAATTCTGAGTTTTTCGGAATTGTTGGATGAGGGATTGCAAGACGGCAATAACCCGACCAATCAAAAGTTTCTGGATCACATCATCAGCCAGACCAAACGAATGGCGAGAATCCTCGAAGGGCTGTTGAGCTTTACCAAGCTGGGAAGCATTCAAATCAAAAAAGAGTGGATTGACTCCAAAATCGTCATTCAGGAAATCTGGAAGACCTTTGAAGAGCAATATCAACAGGAAAACGATCAACTCACCCTGCGAGACTGTCCAGCACTTTGGGCAGATTTGGGCCTGGTCAAGCAGGTACTGGAAAACCTGGTAGAGAACTCCTTCAAAT
>JBCCCJ010000776.1:0-3855 GCA_039033615.1 Bacteroidota bacterium | reverse complement strand
GGCTCCATCGACGATGCTAAGGATTCCGTTTTTTCTGGCCAAATCACACAAGGATTTCGCTGGTAATATCTGCCCGGTAATGTTGATCACATGACAAAACAACATGGCCCGGGTTCGATCGGATATTCCTTCCTCAAACCGTTGCAGAATTTCGGCTTCCTCTTCTGCCGGAACGGGCAAGGAAATTTTTCGGACCTGGATGCCGTAGCGTTGTTCCAGCATACTCAGGGTATGGAGCAAACTTGGATAATCCTGATCGGTGGTCAACACTTCGTCGCCGGCTTTCCAATCAATTCCCTGCAAAACCGTTTCCAAAGCATCCGTGGTATTCCGCACGATCGCAATTTCTTCCGCTGAACATCCCGCCAATTCCGCCAATTGTCTCCGGACTTGCTTGCGCTCTCTTCCCATCACGCGCCACATATAGTAGCCGGGAGATTCGTTCGCAAATTGCGTATAGAGATGCTGCTTGTCTTGAACCACTCTCGGTTGAGGTGAAACCCCTCCATTGTTGAGGTTGATCATCGTGCCAGAGGAGGTGTAGGCTTGGCGAACCAGTTGCCAAAATTCTTCATCTTCTGCTGCCGCTTCCAAGGTAGCATGTTGTACCCGGGCCAGCTCGGGAACTTTCGCAGCAAAGGTAAATTGTCCCAGACTCAAGGAGCCTATGAGAGAACTGCTCGTTTTAAAGAACTTCCGGCGAGATCGATCCATTTGATGATAGGGTTAGGTAACCAAGTCGTTTTCCCTGAAAAAAGAAGGGGAAGATGGTGTATTCACAATTTGCGATTTTTTTGCTAGTGGTTGAAGGTGGCCATCTGTACAGCTTGGTTTTTCGTATCTTTACTAGAGGCCGACTCTAATCAAGGCCAGAACAACTTATTTTATGAATCAAGTACGTGTGTTTTTGGGAATGGCCCTGTTGCTGGGTCTAGGGTTCCACAGCTATGGACAGGATTTTCATTTCAAAATTGCCAAGCTCAAATATGGAGGAGGGGGTGATTGGTATGCCAATCGTAGCTCGCTACCCAACCTGATTGAGTTTGTGAATGACAATAGCACCACCAAAGTAGCGCCCCAGGAAGATGAAGTGGAACCAGGTGGTTCCCAGATTTTCCAATATCCCTATGTGTACATGACCGGACACGGGAATGTGGTTTTTACCGATGCGGAAGCCAGGAATCTACGGGAGTATCTCATCTCCGGTGGATTTCTCCATATTGATGACAACTATGGTCTGGACAAATACATCCGGAGGGAAATGAAAAAGGTCTTTCCCGAATTGGAGTTTGTAGAACTTCCCTTCAATCACGAGATCTATACCACCCACTTTGATTTTCCAAAGGGTCTACCGAAAATTCACGAGCATGATGGGAAACCACCTGAAGGGTTGGCCTTGATTTTTGAAAATCGAATCGTCTGTTTTTATACCTATGAAACAGACCTCGGAGATGGTTGGGAGGATTCTCAGATCCACGCCAACCCTGAAGAAACGCGCCGCCAGGCTTTGCAAATGGGGGCAAACATCATTCTTTGGGCGATCAAAAACTGATCACGCCCTTATTCACATTTTGCGAATTAGTCAAGTTCGGCGCCTTTGGGAAGTCGGCCGCTCCCTTGGCACCATTCGCAAGTTTCTCGGTTGCGGGTATTGAGCCAATAGCCTTTCCCCTCACATCGAGAACACGTTTTGGTATCAGAAAAGGCTTCGCCCAACCAGCCTCTCAATACTCGAAAGGCTACCAATAAAATCACCGCTAATAAGGCAAATTGGATCAGGCGAAATCCCATCATTCATCCCCGTCGTCCACCTCTTCTACTTGGTAGATGAAGTACTTGGTATCTCCCCGCCAACCAAATTGGTAGAATTTCTCTTTGTAGTGGAGTTTTACGGTTTGTCCTTCATCCATAGCGCGATCAATGGCGCGGATGATCGCATCGTCTCCCCGATATACAGAGAAAGACCATACGTTGGGAGAAATATCACCGTCAGAATCTTTGGCAAAACCACCTACGTTCAACTGACCTTCGTAGGTCTTGAAGACGACCCCTTTCTTGGAAAACTTGACCAGCTTTCCTACTCGGGAACCATCGCTAAAGGTGCCAAAAACGGCAATCGAACCACCGACCAATCCGCCAATGACGAGAATGATACCGGTGATGATGAGGATGCGCTTGAATGTTTTCATATAGCTAAAGGTAACAAATTCCTGATCTGAATGCTACCTATCTCCATGGCAACAGAAATGGAATCTTCGTTGAGAAGTAGATTCGCAGGAAAAGTCACCACGAATCTCTCTCCCTCAGCTTGATTTTCGAGCAAAACCAATCGATCTTCGAACTCAACCAATTGACTCACTCACTCATGGCTCAAAAGATCATCGGAATTCGTCGGGAAGACCTCGACAAAGTAGGCGAAAAACGCGTTTCCCTTTCTCCCAAAGCCGTTCAATCTCTCCTGAAATCAGGATGTCAAGTCCATTTGCAATCTGCGGTCCATCCAGAAACGGGCGAAAGCAAACGCGCCTATTCTGATGCAGAATACCTATCCGTAGGGGCGGAAGTAACCGAAGATCTATCTGCCGCTTCTGTCATCTTTGGATTGAAGGAAGTCAAAGCCCAGCATTTGATTCCTGAACGGCCCTACCTATTTTTTTCTCATACCCACAAAGGACAGGTCAAAAATCGACCTTTGCTTCGATCTATGGTAGAAAAAGGCATCACCTTGATGGATTATGAATTGATGGTGAACGCCAAACGACAGCGAGTGATCACGGCCTTCACCTATTTTGCGGGCTATGCAGGAATGGTCGATTCGATCTGGGCGTATGGAAAACGCTTGCAAGTACAAGGCACCGATCACCCATTTGCGAAGATTCCTCAGTCCATCGAATGGGAAGATTTGAATCGCTCCAAGCAAGCGATCAAGGAAGTTGGAGAATTTATTCGGGAGCATGGAACGCCTCAGGATTTGCCGCCTTTGATCACCTGCTTTTTGGGGAATGGAAAAACCAGCACTGGGGCAACTGAGATCTATCGCTTTCTTCCGGTACAAGCCATTACCCTGGAAGAATTACCGGACATCTTTGCCAACGGAAGTCGCAAGCAAGTCTATGAATTGGTGCTGGATGTTCCCCAGATGTTTCGGTTGAAGGCCGGTTCGGCATATGCGAACGAATCACGCTCTGATTCAGATCTGTTTCAACTATACCTTCGGGAACCGGACGAATTTGAGTCTAACCTGGATCAGGTTCTCCCCTACCTGAGCATCCTGATGAATTGCATCATTTGGTCGCCGAAATTTCCACGGTTGATCAGTCGGACGCAAGCCAAAGAATGGCTGGCGGCCCCTCATCCTCTTCAAGTCATCGGGGACATCACCTGTGATCCCGAAGGAGCGATTCAATTTTCCAAGGAGACCTGGATCAGTGACCCGGTTTTTCTATATGATCCCGCAACCGACAAAAGTGCCATGGGATTTGATGGGGAGGGAGTAGCGGTGATGGCTGTCACCAATTTGCCGTGTGAATTTTCAGCGGATGCTTCTCAACAATTCAGTCAGGATCTCGGGCCGTACTTGCATGGCATAGCGGGGGCCGATTATGCAGCAGAGGACCCAAGCGCGGCCGGACTACCACCAGAAATTCAGGCTTCGGTCATTTTGTGGAAAGGAAAGCTCCAACCAAATTTTACTTACATGGAAGCATACCTGAAGGAGTCTTGATTTCTGGCGGCAATATTCCCCTTGGATATGACAAAAAGAATCAAAGTGATCACAGCGTGAAAAATCAGTTTGGAACAAGCCACAGAACCGTTCGCAAATTGCAAATGGCTTACAATTCGCAGGTCGGTCCT
>JBCCCJ010000775.1:0-3855 GCA_039033615.1 Bacteroidota bacterium | reverse complement strand
GTACCACTTGGAAGACTGCGAAGGCTTCCTCTACCTGATTTCTGAGGACTCTTTGCAGTCTGACTACTGCCTCAAAGGGAGACCGAATGGCCTCCTCTGAGATATTCATCTGACAAATGGGATCAACGCTGCTCGTACACCCAAGTTTTCTTCAGCAGCTGTTGGGCTTCCACATTCCGCTGAAAGGCAGTTACTTGCGCCTTGTCATTGGAGCGATAAGTAGAGACCCGAAAGGCACTGCTTACGCCTGGCTCAGGAAACATGATCAAGGTGTCAAACCCCTTGGCTTTCAACGACTCCGAAAAGTTGTTAGCCTGATTGAAGTTCTTGTAGCTTCCACCGATCAAGTGATAGGTAACGTTGGATACCGCTACCCGCGAAGCTGGGGCAGTAGAGGTGGCGCTGCCCCCTTTGGGGCCGAGCATGATCTTTCCGCCTGTGGTAACAGCAGAGGTGTTTGATACCCGAGCGACACTAGAGGTACTAGATACCGTTCCATCGTCCAACAGAATCCAACCAGGATTCTTCCCACGCTTTTTCAGCATGCTGGAGTAGGTTTCTACTTCCTTGCGGTTGGGAGAGCGATAGATGGACACCCGGTAGGAGCCATCCTTGGAATCAGGAAACAGTACGTTGGAGTTGAATCCTTGCGCAGCCATGGCTGCTTTGGCCTCTTCCGCTTTGTCGTACTGCTGAAAACTGCCCGAGATCAGATGATAGGTACCTGCACCTCGCAGACTCCCATCAGCCACCCGCACTTGGGGAGCCGTGCCAACAGCGGTAGCTGTAGCGCCAACAGGCTGCTGAGTCAAGATCCAAAAAGATTTGGCGTTGATGCCAGCCTTTTTCAATTGAGTCCAATATCCTTGCACATCTCCCTTATTGGCAGAGTGATACACGGAAACCCGATAGTTTTTGCTATCGAGCGTCGGAAACAATACCAGGGAATTGTAATTCCTGGCTTTGAGCGTTTCGGCATAGGTTTTTGCCGATGGAAAATCATCATAGCTACCAGCAATCAAGTGGTAGTATGCGTTCTGGGCGAAGAGTTTCTCAGCCGGAAGAGCGAGAAACAAGCTAAGGGAAAGAATAGAGAGGAAAGAACGAAGAGAAAATTTCAGTCCTGCCTTTGGTACAATTTGACGGTGCAACATAAGATTTTGGATTAGTTGTTTTACACCAAAAAAAAAGAGTGATACTTTCGGAGGTAGGACTTACCTTCTGGTTTTCACGCACTTATACGATCCAACTATTTCAAGGTTGGGAAAAATTAGGGAAAAAACCAGCGCTATTGAGGTCTTTCTTCGAAAATCCAACCTTTGGAATGACCAGATTGGATCCATTTATAAGAAAATCGTTCGACTTGGAAGCGTTCGGCATTTCGGTAGACCGATACCCGATAGTTCTGGGAAGAACCATTAGGCGGAAACAAAATGATGGGATCATATTGGTCTTTCTTGAGCTCGCTCACCATCCGATTTGCCGCTTGCTGAGAAGAAAAGCTGCCGACAATCAAATGATAATTGCTCACCGCTGGTAGAACCGCCGTTCGTTGGTTGGTGGCATCATTGGTATCGGTGATCTGAACCTGATTGGGAGCAGCCTGATTCTCCGTGGATTCAGGTTGACTTCTGGGAATCCCTTCTGATTGGTTTGGCCCCGCAACCCGCGCAGTAGGATTGGTTTGGGGCTGAGTTCCTGCTGGAGAGGAAGGTTGGGAAGTAGGCTTTGCAACCGCTGGCGGCTGGGATGTTGGCAGATCTGATTGATCAGTTTGTCCAGGTAGCGACCGATTGGAAGAAGATTCTTGTTCTGCGGGTATTTCACCGCCTTCAGCCAAGAGTTCTCCTTGACTTTCTTGTTCAAATCCTGAGGCAAAATTATCTGGCGGAAGCATGCGAACCTTTACCCCTTGAGCGAGGGTAGATCTTCGTTTGAAAAGTGGGTCTGGCTTGAGCAAAAAGATCCCCAAGGCAGCCAACAAGCCAACCAAGAGGGTAGATTTCCAAACAACAGAACCAAAAGAGCGGGAAGGCAGTGAGCTAGGGGTTTGTTTCATGGATAAAGGGGTATCCTGGACAACGGGAAGCTGAGTTTGGCTGCGAGTAAAGTGAAGGGGCTTGAGACCAAAATACTCATCGGCCAGTTCATTCTTGCCTTGTCCGTGAGGGTGGAAACGTAAAGAACCGGGACCATCCACTCGTAAGTGGCCAAAATTCGTGATTTCAAATGTACCCAATTGCTTCAAATCCAGGATCATTTCATCCTTGATTTCTTCTACAATTTGTTGGGCTTCATCTACGGGCATTTGGAGATTGTCCACCAGATAGCGGGCAAACAATAAGGAAGGCCTCACTTCTGAATCCAACTCAATCTCTACCATTGGCGGGATGACCCGCTGGGTAGTTTCGTCTAATTCTGCAGCCCTACGTACTTTCCGGAAAGTACCGATGCCAGGAAGGGAAAAGGCATCCAGCTCCCGAAACGCGTTTTGTAGGTAAATTTCTGATTGAAAATTCATGGGCACCCAAACCAGAATAGCATTCCCTATTCAAAGATAACGAAACTTCCGGTGGGTTAGTACCTTTCTGCTCAAATTGTCAAAAAGCGAGGGTCAATCCTCCCATAATGTCGATTCTCCGCTCAGGATAATTGTTCCACCGTTGATAATTACTGTTGAGTAAATTATTCACTTGTAAAAATACGGAAAATCCTTCAGTAAATCTATAGTCGGCGGAGAGATGTAGATCAAGGAAGGGATTTCGACGAATGATTTCCTTCGTTTCGGAGTCTTCTTGCATCGGAGTAGGACCAAAAACAAAGAGCTCTGCCCTTGCCGTCAGCTTCTCATCCCATACGTAGGAGCCATACGCATCCAGCCGAAAAGGCGCGGCATGAAAGTATTTGGCGGTCAGGGAATCTTGATTGCTTGTCTGGTAGGTATTGAGGTTCAAGGCAGCCCCCGCCGTCAGTCCATTGTCCAGGTTGTAATTCAGCTCGGCATGCAAACCGGTGTTGGTCATCAGAGAATCATATACCGCCAGGAAGGTAACGCTGTCGGGATTGATGAACATCAGTTGATCTGCCATGCGTTTGACATACACTTTTCCTGCGTAGTCGATGTTGTTACCCAGATTTCCTTGCAGACCTGCGTAGATGTTCATCCGCTCTACGGTAGGGCGAATGTCCACCAACTGATTCATATAGGGATTCTGAGCCATCATGCCCGCGTAGTGGTTGTGCTGCATCCCGGTGGTGTAGCCAGCAACGATGGTCAGGGCCTCTGGAATGACGGAAACCTGCGCCCGAATGACCGGTCCGAGGTTGTTGACGCCCATGCTGTCCATGCTGTTGCTGAAGAAGGCGAAATTGACTCCCGCTTCTACCTTGACGGTTTCGTTGTCAAATTCCACCAGCGGACGAACCTGGCCAAACCAGCGATTCTGCCCGAAGGTATCGATCCGACCCCGGACGTAGGTGAATTCGGATTGGAGTTGAAGATTGACTTCGTCCCGCAACCAAATGCCCCCACTGGGCGCAAGGTTCACGTGGACTTCTTGGTTGCGATTCCGATCGTTGTACACCAACAGATTGACTCCAGCATCATAGAAGGTCGGTTCATCTGGGTCGAAATTGGACAAGAGCTGCCCGCCAAGCGAAAAGCGAGTTTGGCGCATTCTCAGGCTGTCCGCACGAGTTTCTGCATCTCCGGGGATAAAGGTGGAGTCATCTCCAGCGTAATAAGAATACCCGTGATTCTGGAAATCCAGGTAGGCTTTCCCAGTATAATCCTTGTCAATGCTGCTCACCCAAAGGGGAAAACAATTTTTTGACCAATTTTTCTAGAATCAAATC
>JBCCCJ010000774.1:0-3855 GCA_039033615.1 Bacteroidota bacterium | reverse complement strand
ATTTCGGTCAAAAATCTCACGATTATCCAACCCCTCAGATAGGGCAAATACCAGTATGATTGGCTAATCCATACAGATTTGATCTCCGACAAATGTCCCAAGCAACCCTCTGAACTGATAGAAGCATGGAAATTTGAGAGCAATCGCCCCCGTAAATTTGACTACTAAGTATTGGCGGGTCTGGATGTAGCGAGATCGGCTTGGCATTGGGGAATCAGGTACAATGAAAAGAAAACCGCTAGCTTTGTCTGTTATGAATCAAGCCTCATACTACTATACATTTCTTGAATAAGCTTAGTGTTGCGATTGTCCAAACATAGCGTCGCCTGCAGCGGGCCCTACTTCTTTTTCGGCAAAGAAGTAGGCAAGAAACCGCCGAAGTCCCAGCCCAACCCACAATCCGGCCCCCTTCCTCGGACGCAGTTTATTCCGGGGAAACCGGAATGGCCCACCCGTCTTTGTGGTGATGGCTTCGCCTTGAAGCTATCAGTTGGACTTTTGTCCAGTGGTATAATCAAGCCTATCTATCCCCCATTGATATGAAACAGATTTTCTCAGCCATCACCTGCCTATTGCTTTTTTTCTCCTGTGCCCCAGAAGAACAAGCACCGGAACTCCTGAAACTCGCCAGCGGCACCGTGGAAAGAATCGAGAACTTTCCCTCCGAATTCATCACGCCTAGAAATGTGGAGGTGTGGTTGCCTGATGGGTATTCGACCGATCAGAAATACGCCGTCCTCTACATGCACGACGGGCAAATGCTGTTTGACTCCACCACTACCTGGAACAAACAGGAATGGGGCGTAGATGAAATCATGGGGCGATTGTTGGCAGAAGGAAGCATTCAGTCCACCATTGTGGTAGGCATCTGGAATACGGAAAATCGGCATTCCGAATACTTTCCCCAACGACCTTTCGAAAGCCTCTCCCAGACTTATCAGGATTCCCTGTTGACGCATGCCACCGACTTATTCAAGATCAGCCTTGCCTCTGATTCATACCTGGAGTTTCTCGTCAAGGAAGTCAAGCCCTACATTGACAGCGCGTATTCGACACATGCCGACGCAGCTCATACCTTCATCGCTGGTTCCAGCATGGGCGGGCTGATTTCGATGTATGCGTTATGTGAATATCCGGAAGTGTTTTCTGGGGCGGCTTGCCTTTCGACCCATTGGATCGGGGTCTTCGATACTCTGAACAACCCCATTCCGGCTGCCTTTGTGGCCTACCTGGAAGAGAACCTCCCCAATCCAGCGGACCATCGCCTCTATTTTGACTTTGGTACCGAAACCTTGGACGCCTTTTACGAACCTCATCAAACAGCGGTTGACGCGATCATGAAGGCCAAAGGCTATGATGAGCAGAATTGGCGCACCCTCAAATTCAGTGGAGAGAATCATTCCGAAATCGCCTGGAATAAGCGGTTCGAGATTCCGATGACATTTTTGTTGGGGGAAGAGAAGTGAGGAGGGAAAGAATCTGAGTCTCAAAGTAGGACGAAAAAGTCCCGTACCGCAAGCCAAATCCTGTTGAGTCATACCTTTCACAAAACCTCCTTCCCTTGGCAAAGAAAATGGAAGCTGAAATCATTGACGTAATCAAGAAGGTATCCATTCGAGGGCGTTTCGGATTTGGAATCGTATGCTTTTAGCAATATGTGCTGGAACATGATCTGAAAGGTCCGTTGATCGACCGAGCTCTGGAGCTGTTTTGGGAATTTACCGAAGCAGACTGGCTGGACAAATGGGAGGATAAGGTCGAAGATGTGAAGATCGTTGAGCAACTACTTGGGGAAGGCGATCCCCACGCAAAAGTGTTGGCTGATATGAGTACTCACATTCTATGGATAGGGAGAGGCAATCTGTATGGCGGCACAGGAGAGTATAGTAAGTGGACCTTGGATTCGACAATGGACATATACCAACTTTCTCGTCAGGTATTGGCTAATCCTCCTGAATTGGATTTGTTCACTTTTTCTGAGTTCATAGAGAGGGGAGGATGGGGGCACGCATTTTCGAGAGAACAGCACAGCATATTGTTATGATAAGAAATGCTAGGAATGTCTAGCAATACATGGGTTCCAACAATGAATATTACGGATTGCATAATCAAGCCAGAACTTGGCGATTCTAAGGCGGGATACATATATCTCCCAGAAGAATTCCGTTACGAAATAGTGGGGCCTTTTGGTGTTGGATATAAAATCAAAGTGAAGAAAACGAAGCCCAAGTTTCTTGAACTCA
Organism: Bacteroidota bacterium; assembly: GCA_039033615.1. GTDB lineage: Bacteria > Bacteroidota > Bacteroidia > J057 > J057 > JBCCCJ01. The sequence goes on along the minus strand of JBCCCJ010000774.1, from coordinate 1,612 downwards.
TTTCCAGGAAGGGTATCCTAACTGTTAGACGAGATGATCCTGGTGGAGAAGTACGAACTCCTTACGGGAAATATGAGATGAATCGCAATTCTATCTTTCACAAAAATGGAATCCTCTTAGAATTGGGAACAAGTGGAGCGTATGAGTCGATACAGGATCAGTATGCAATGGCTCTTTTCATTGTTAATCACTACTTTTCATCCAAAACGGGCCCTTTCGAGAAAAATATCTCATAATCTTGCCCTCCCAACCTGGTAGCTTACCCCCTCCCCCATGCACACACACCCCGAAATCCACCAATGGCAGACCACTGGTACCTATCTCACCACTAGCAAAGCAAACGGCCTGAATGTCTTTGTGCGAGAATTGGGCAGCAGGGAAGCCTCGCCCGACCGGACTTTGCTGCTCTTGCATGGCTTTCCGGAGAGTTCCTTTTCCTATCATCTGGTAGCAGAAGGCTTGCTCAGGAGATTTGATCGGATCATCCTCTTTGATTTTCCGGGCTATGGCTTGAGCGATAAGCCCAGGAAGGGCTATTCCTACTCCTTGCTGGAACAGGCAGACGTGGCGTTGGAAGTCTGGCAGCAGTTGGGGATAAGCGGCGGACATCTGCTAGGGCACGACATGGGGGACAGCGTGCTGACTGAGTTGGTGGCGCGGGAGGTGGAAGGAGCCTTGCCCGAGCGATTGTCGGATGGATTTCTTAGCTATACCCTGACAAATGGCAGCGTGGTGCTGGAACTCGCGGAACTGCGAATCATGCAGAAGTTGCTGTTGACTTCTGCTGGCCGGTGGATTGCCAAGCTCTCCACCAAAGGGATCTTTCACCATCAAATCAAGAGCGCCCACGGCGACGCGCCCCTGGAGGAGCAGGAAATTGACCGCCTCTGGGACATGATGCTGCACAATGGCGGCAGAGACATCACTTACCTCACCATCAAATACCTCCTGGATCGGAGGCGATATGAGGCCAGTCGTTGGCTACCCGCCTTGGGAGATACCCGGGTGCCCATCCACATCTGCTGGGGGGACAAAGACCATGTCGCTCGGGTGGAGATCGCCCATCACCTCAAACAACACGTCTGTCCGGAAGCTCACCTCAGCCTGATGGAAGGGGCCGGCCACTTTTGCCAATTGGGTTCGCCCGAGCTGTGGCTGCAGGCTGTGTTGGTGTTTTATGAGGAACGGAGGGGGAGGTAGTGGCCGAATTTCGCTACATCCTATATGAATAGAATTGCGTATTTTTGGATATGAGAATCGAAATTCCTCAGATAGACCCTTCGCTTTGGCTGCGGCTGACCATTGAGGCCAAACATCGTGGACAGGATACCTCTATCTTGATTCAAGAAGCTTTGCGTTTGTTTTTAGGAATGCCTCCTGGAAACCCAAGTCTTTCCAAACAATCAAAGTTGGATCAGCTATCAGGTACTTGGAGTCAAACAGATGAGGAAGAAGAATTTTCCAAGCACACGCAAGAGTTTGGGAAGATTGATCCTGATATGTGGCAATGAGCAACTCTGTCGTCATTGATACCAATGCCTATTCTGCCTTTAAAAGGGGAAGAGAAGCAGCAGTTGGCATAATCAAAGCAGCTGAGACCATTATTTTCTCT
>JBCCCJ010000773.1:0-3856 GCA_039033615.1 Bacteroidota bacterium | reverse complement strand
TTTGTTAGTTTCGCTGACCATTATTTCTGAAGATTGATTGGTCTTGCTGTATTTTTTGTAGAATTGATCGTCTTGGGAATGGATTTTGCTTTTTAATTTTGACTATTTTGAATACTGATCGATGTGAGTGCACTGAGAAAAAACAGCTGAAAATTCACTGCTTTGTGCATTCAAGGGGGAGAAGATCCCGCAAAGAGTTGCCGCCAGGAAAAGTGCCCAACCGCCAGAAAAGAGCTTGTGTTTGATTGTCATGCAAGGATAACGGATGAACCAGCCTTTGGTTTGAAAAGCAGTTTCTCAGGGTTTACCCTGATTTTTCTCATTCAGGTTTTCCCCGCACAAAAGCCTCCGTTGCTTCTGCTAGGTTTGAACATCAACCCATTGACCTTCTCCTCCTATCTTTGATTGAAGAAAATGAGAGCAACCACCTCCCTTCTTGCATTCTGTGCTTTTTGTTTGATGGCCAGTCCGATCCTTGCACAAGCACCTCAAGGGATTCACTTTCAGGCAGTCGCCCGAAATGCCAGTGGCATTCCCTTATCGAACACGAGTGTAACGGTGCGATTTGAAATCCTGGACGGAGGGGGAACGGTCGTGTACGACGAAACCCACGGGACCATCACAGACAACTTTGGCCTCTTCAAATTGGTGGTAGGCCAAGGCACCCCACTGGCTGGCACCTTCTCCAATATCAATTGGGGAGGTAGCCAGCATCAAATTCGCACCAGCGTCAATGGCACCCAATTGGGCACTACTGCATTCGAAAGTGTCCCGTACGCACTTTATGCAGAAAATGCCGCCGATGGAATTTGGGACCAAACGGGTACCGCGGCCCACTACGATGCAGGTCGAGTCGCCATTGGGCTGGATACGCCCAAAACCACCCTTCATCTGGCGGATACCTCCAATTTCCTGATCGGGGAGGATTTGACTGGTTCTGGCTTCAAAATGATCTATTATGCAGCCAAAGGAGCCTTTCGAGTTGGATTCCTCAATAACCCCTTTGGTGGCTACAACTATGATCGATTTTGGGACTACGATTCGGTAGGCTACTATTCTTTTGCGGGTGGACGGAACTCTCGCGCCAAAGGCTTCGGAAGCTTTGCCTTCGGAAATTTTGGTTGGGCGGACGGAACGGGATCAGTCGCTTTCTTTGGTCAGGCAAAAGGGAACAACAGCTATACCTTTGGCGGCAGTTCCATAGGCAGGGGGAGTTTCACCGTCGAAGGAGTGGCAGAAGAAGAGGGCGGGATCGCCATGTACGGCTATACCGGAGGAAGGTATGGCGTGTCCATTGGCGGAGGAACTACCGGTTTGGGCGCTTCCTCTTCCCGAGAAGATTACGCCATCGCGATTGGTTGGAATTCTGATGCGCGAGGCCAGGCATCTATTGCCTTGGGGCCTTCCGATGCCTATGGGTACAACTCCTTTTCGACAGGCTGGGTCACGGAAGCAAGAGGGAATTACTCTTCAACTTTTGGCTACCAGACGAACTCCTACCCTTACGCCTCTATGGCTTTGGGCAGATACAATGTCATCAGCGGGGACAGCGCTGCATGGGTGAATGGGGACCCCATTTTCATGATCGGAGATGGCACTTCGAATGGCAATCGCTCCAATTCCTTTATGATCCAAAAAAATGGCCAAACCGCCATCGGCTACAATGCTCCAACCGGCATGTTGCAGGTATCTTCGGCGCTTGGCAGCCTGAATAATGGGGGAGCCTTAGATCCAACCCACGCAACCTTGTTGTTGGGGACTGCTGCCAGTGGAATGGCCTTTGACCCTAATCAAATCGAAGGGATAGGCTCCACCTTGCATCTGAATTTCAATTCCAATCGAGATGTTGCCCTGGTTAACGGCGGGGGCGATGTCGCAATTGGCCATCAGGCTCCGGCTGCGAAGTTGGATGTAGCTTCAGATGGTTGGCAACTCCGCTTGAACAATGAGGATCCGGGAGGGGACGATTGGTTCTTGGGGAGCTCGGCAAGCTTTTGGACTGTGGGGGCTGGCAAGTTTGTGATCAGTCCTACGAACAGTTCCTCGAATTCGGAATTTGTCATCGAACCCGACGGTCAAGTTGGGATGGGAACCCTTACTCCTAATTCCCGCTTACAAGTGGATGCAGACGCTGGGGAAGATGCTTTGCGGGTCCGGGTAGGAGGGCTGACTCGGATGGTAGTCAATAGCAATGGAGGGGTTGCAATTGGACAAAACGTAACTCCTCCGGTTGAAGGCCTATACGTAAGCGGGGAAAGTCGATTCGATGATGATGCTTTTCCAGACAATGATAATACCTTCGATTTAGGTACCCCCACCAATCGCTGGCGAATCGTCTGGGCTGCCAATGGGACCATTCAGACCTCTGATCGCCGAGACAAAACCCAGATCGCCAATTTGACCTATGGGCTGGAAGAAGTGTTGAAGCTTCGGCCAGTTAGCTATGAGTGGGAGGAACAACCCGAGATGGGGCTCAAAATTGGCTTGATCGCCCAGGAGTTACAGGAAGTCGTGCCAGAGGTAGTCGTCCAAGGAGGAGAAGATCCTGCGGCTCGTCTCGGGGTAAATTATGCGGAGCTGGTTCCGGTCTTGATCCAGGCCATGCAGGAACAGCAAGCAGAAATCGAAGCCTTGAAACAAGAGAGAGCAGCGATGCAAAGTCAACAATCCAAGGTGCTTGCCCAATTGGAAGCTCGCCTGAAAGCTTTAGAATCCGCATCTAACCCCGCTTCCAAATGACAAAACTGAGTTTGGTCTTATGGGGGAGCCTGATGATCAGCCAGATCGGAATTGCTCAATCTTTGGAGCGTCAGGCCTATCTGAGTGGAGGGGACTGCGCAACAGTAGGCTCCATCGAATATGTCTTTTCCTTTGGCGAAGCAGTCATTGGTACGGATCAGACGAATCTGCCTTCCCTGACGATGGGCTTTCAGCAACCCATGCCAGTTACTGTCTTGCATGAGCAACAGATTCAACTGCAAGCCAAAAAAGTAGCTTCAGATGCCCAGTTGAGCTGGGTTCTCGAATGGAACCTGGAAGGATCCTGCCAGATCTTTCGGATGCTTCCAGGCAGGAGTTGGGAGTCAATGGGGGAAATAGCGGTGGAGCAGCAGGTGGTCTTTGAATGGGTTGATGTTGGGATTGGTCGAGGAGAAGAAGCGGTTAGCTATCAGATTCGCTGGGCAGGGATGGGTGGGCAACAGGCCTACTCGGAAGTGATGAGTTTGCATTTTCCCAGGGATCAGTCCGCTACCTTATCCTTCTTTCCTAATCCTGCGAGAGGCCGCATTCAGTTTCACCTTCCTCTGCAAAACGGAGACCCTTTCACCCTCTATTGGTACAATGCCATCGGTCAGTTGGTGGGAGAAGAAAAAAAGGAATACCTGAATCTTGGCTCTGGAATGGGAATTTCTACCGATCAATTGGCGAGAGGGAGCTATGTATTGGTGGCTTTATATCCAGGCGGACGAAAACAAGGCCGCATCTTGCTAACAGATTGACGAAAGAGCGCAAGGATTTGGCTACCTTTGCCGCAGATGTCAACCATTATGTGGCGCACTTGGTTTCGCTGGACCCACCGCTCTCTTTTGTTCTTGCTGATTGGCCTGATTTTGTTGAGTTATCTGGGACCTTGGAGTCTCTGGTGTAACATGCTGGTCCATTTTCGGCTGCAATACACCCTCTTACTCGGGCTGAGTGCTATTGTTTCCTGGCTCTTATCCGATCAGAAACTGATTTGGGTAGCGGTCTTGGTGGGAATGCTTCAGGGCGTTTCGGTTGCCAAAGTATGGTTGCCCAAGCCTGATGTTCCAAACACAACTACCGAAACCCTGGAGATCATCAGCTGGAACGTCTT
>JBCCCJ010000772.1:0-3859 GCA_039033615.1 Bacteroidota bacterium | reverse complement strand
TTCGGCATGGCGCTGGCCGCGGCCGCGCGGGCGCACACGCGGATCGATGTCCTGTTGGTCCGCTTGCCGGCGCAGGCGCAGACTGTGCTCAACCTGGTCAGCAATTTCCGTGGACCCAAAAAATACCCTCACTCTAGCCCCTGAATAGGCCAATGCGGAAGAATTGGTTTCATTCAAGTTGGAGAAATTGTGAATCGAGTAGCGATAGACTCCAGGACTTTGTTCCAAAATGGTGATGGTTTCAGGGCCAAAACTGGTGATATCATCGACATCCAAATTGGCCTGTGCGCCCGACGGATTCCGGTTTAGCCAGTACACGTGAAAGCGGTTTCCCCCTTCTAGGGGTCCGGTCAGGTGAGAGTCCAAATCGCTCGGCGTGGCTCCCCATGTAAGGACAATTCGCACTTCATCATTGGGAAGTTCCGGCGTAAGGGAACCATTTTGTTGACCAGTTGTCCGATTCCCGAGGCAAATGGCAAAAAAGTAGTCTGAGATGTATCCAACTTTTGTTGCTTCAACGGTATAATTTCCCGCAGGGAGGTTCGCAATTTGATAGAATCCACTGATTGATGTTGAGGTAGTAGCCAATACCTGACCACTACTGTTATTATTGCCACTTCGTACTTGCAACACAACCCCAGCCAATCCTTGTCCTGTAAATGCATCGGTAACTTTCCCACCGAATGATCCATTTCCAGCAAATAACTCATCAATCGAAAGCAGTCGATCCAGCGTTTTCGGCAGAAATGGTTCTATGGTTAAATTCTGATAAGTAGCATTGAGGTAGCCAAGCTTAGAAAAAGTCGCTACCATATCTTCCCCGGCTGCAACCTCAAACTCATATCGACCATCAGCATCGGTTTGCCCACTCCCCACTACCGAGCCTCCAGCATTCCTTACCTCCACCAACACCCCTGCCAAAGGTGCTTCGCTGACCGCCTCCACGACAAGTCCTTTGAGGGTTCCTGGATTCAGGCAGGACCCTTCCCACTCTTTGATCCGATAAGAGAACAATTCAATATCATCTATGATTTCATACCTTTCTCCCAAAATCACAAAATCGACTTCGAAATCGACCTGAGTTACCAGACCAATGGTCCAACAAGGACTTTGGAGCGGGTCGGCTTCAAACTCAAGTCCAAGTTCTAGGGTTTCAATTTTGGGGCCTGCAATGCCAAAGATCAAAAAAGTGAAAGCAGGATCTAGCGTTGCTTCTGCACTGAGTTGAACAGATGGACCAAAATTGGCATTTCCGTTTCCAGAAGCCTGAACATTAGAATCCCAGCCACTTTCCTCTCGGTAGACGAGTCCCGCACGCAGGGTAACCTCATAGTCTACTGAAGTGCTAATCCCTACGACCACTCCTCCTTTGATTTCGGCTTCGAGAGTCAACACCGGCACCACGGGAACTGGCCCCATCATGACTGGAGAGAATACATATCTTGCCAACAGAAAATCTCCAGTGGTGCCTTCAAATCCTGCCCCATACGTCAAAGAAAGATCAGCATTTGCATTCAAATTCACCCCCATTTCAGCGGTTTCGATACTGAAAAAACCGAAGTTGATATTTCCATAAAAATTCGGTTTAACGCTAAAACTTCCTTCTAAGAAAACCTGATCACCATCAGGGAGTTCAAACTCTCTTTCTACCGAAAAGAAAAATCCCTCCCCACTGATTCTCCCTGTCGAATCCGAGCGGGTCACTCCTTCGGCCAGCTCTTCTATCAAAATATCGGCAGGACGTAAATCCTTGTTCGCTTCTATTCGCCCACTTTGAATGGCCTCAGTTAAGTTTGCTTGAGTGGTAACAAAATGTACGTTTTCTCCGTCCCGCTGAACTTCAGAAACTTTCCTCAACAAGCCATATGGCGCTTCGGGAGTGGGAGGAATCATCAAGATATCCCCCTCCCGGACCACATTCAGTTCGCCACGAGGCTGAGAAAAGCTCAACATAGACTGGTCTTCCGAAACCTCTACCAATTGTTCTCTGGCAGTCGGACTCAAAAGTTGTGTTTTATCTCCCAAAATTAGGTCTTTCCCCACCAAGGTTTCTTGCTCTGCCAAATCTGGAGAAAATGGCATTCTGTCATCCTGGCGGCATCCTCCTGCCACAATCATCAAGATGGCACATGCCCATAGGGTTTGTTTCCAATAGTTGCGCTTACGTATCATCATTTCAAAGGTAAATGTTGAAAAAAAGAAATACCCGTAGAAAAAGAGAAAGAAAAGCCTCAAGGAGTAAGGGAGTATCCTACTCCTAACTGGGCTTGAAACACGTGATAGCTGAAGGTATCCTGCATCAAAGAGGCCCCTTGCCAGAGGAAATCTAGGCTTACCAAAACTCCAGAATCGCCTAGATAGGAGATTCCCACGCCAGCCCCCGGATACCAATAGGGAGTCCGGTAATTTTGTTGGAGAGAAATTTCGTGATAGGCAGCAGCATCATTCCGATCCCCATTTACCACTTCAAAGTATTGCTCCCGTTGATAGTTTTCTGTTTGGAGGTGGTATACGCCCATTATTGTCATATTCAAGCGAAAGGATTCTCCCATTGGAAGCCGAAAGGTAAGGGGAACATACAGTTGAGCCTGAGATACAGTAGTGGCACTATCCCAAAAAGCATCATATTGCACCTCGGAATCTTGATATTGCTCCCTCAATCTGGTTTCCCACAACTGGGCCGCATAACCTGCCCCAAGGGTAAGACTTACCCCTTTTCTAGATTGGTAGCCCAACATCACACTACCTTGATATCCAGGCAATGGTCTTCTTTGTACCGAAAATAGTTGATTTGAGGTAGCCTGAGCCATTTTTTTAGCCAGATGATCGTCCCAAGAAGTATTGCCAGGATCCCATCCCATATTGAGGCTTCCCCCCACGAGAATCGCTAATGCAAGCCCGCCACCTTTTGGAGCGATTTCCTCATATGGGTTGGAAGAAGTAGGATCAGGCAACAGGTTAGAAGTCAATTTCTCAGGGGGAGGAGGAGGGGGAAGTTCGACTTGGGGTTGGGGCTCAACGGGAGCAGAAGTCGACTCGCGGGTGCGCTCCATCACTGAAAAAACATCCTCATACCCATTGGCATAAATGATCCGAGCAACTTTCGCTTTTTCGATGCTTTGAATGGAGGAACTGTTCTCGGTTGTGTACAGAATCTCCAAGACATTGACTTCTGTCACCTTGCCCCTCAAGGTCGCTCCATCACGTAGCACCAATTGGTCTTGTCCCAAACAAATGGTACAAGTGATGAAACAGAAAGTCAGCCAACTGATAAAAACCGCAAAATGCTTCATAAGGATCTCTGAGGTCAATCTCAGTGAGGAAATTGACGTGAGCATAGAAAAAATAGAGACCCGTTACTTTCGCAGGAAAATTATGACAAATAACTCGATTTGCCAATTATTTTCATAAAATAATGTTAGTACAGTCGCTCCCTGAGTCTTCAGTCCGGAACACCATCGGTCAATTTTCATGCTGTTTAGCCAGCCCTCCTTTCTCCATGAGTGCTCCGAGTTGACGGTCTTGTTCCTGGAGGAATGCTTCGAATGCTTCCCCGATCAAGGGTTGGCGATAAAAGCCTGCCTGAGCCATCCCAGCTACATAAGCTGAATCTACCAAGGTCGTTTCCAACTTGCTAAGCAAAGTCGCCTTGGCGGTAGAGTCCAGGCCTGCAGGCGCTCCAAATCCAACCCAGCCACCCAATTGCCAATCAATTCCTTGTTCTGTTAGGGTGGGCACTTTGGGAAATGCTGGCAATCGCTCTTCCGCCATCACCCCCAGCACACGATCGTCCCCTACCGCCAGACCATCTCGACGTCGCCTTTCATGCCGAGGGTGACGCCTCGCCGCTCTGGCGGTA
>JBCCCJ010000771.1:0-3861 GCA_039033615.1 Bacteroidota bacterium | reverse complement strand
TTTTGGTTTTGTGGTTTTGCCACTTTTTTTGCCCCCCCTTTCCGGGGGGTGGTGGGCGGCTCAGGGGGGGCAGCAGCGTTGGGGGGGGGGGGTACGGTCCCCCCACAACAAAAAAAACGGAGCGACCATTCGGTCCGCTCCGTTCCATCAAGTACCTCTAACTGCGATTTATTTGTTGGAGTTAGTCAACTTCTTTGGAGAGAAAGGTTCCATCTGCGTCAAAAAAGATGGTGGTGCCATTGGCCAGTAAGACCTCATAGGTATGGCGCAGCGATGTGTCCCGATTCATCAACACCAACTTGACGGTTACTCCGGGATAAGTTTGGAGGAGATAGGTTAAGGAAGGGTCAGGGAGACTGGCCGAAGGGAGCACCTGAGTTTCGTCACCAATTCCTGTGAGGTCAAATTCCTCTACCCATAGGAGGCTTCCTACCTGATCGAAGTAAACGTTGACTTCATTCTCCAGACTGATTTCGAAGGCAAACAGCTCGGTTGTCGGGGCGATCTCCACAAACTGAATGGGCACGTTGGGGTAGGTGAGGGATACGAACTGTAGCGCATCATCGGGCACCTCTGCAAATTCAGTTTCTTGACTAGCGATGGAGCGAGCTTCTGGAAGCTGGGGCAGGACATCCTCCTGGGTGGTACAACTGGTCAGGAATGCGAATGAAGCGATGAGTACAATGAATGGGATAAATTTCATGATGGAAGTTTTGGTAGTTTCGTTATCAGATGGTATAGTTTTACTATTATTCGTGTTTTATATACTATACTGCTGTCGCAAAAAAAAGATTGCGTTAGGAGTCATCTTTCCTCTGAAGTGGGAAAGTTGGGGGTTGAATGAGGTGTTAAAGGGATTGATTCGGTCGCCAACTGAGGAGATTCAGGGGAGAAAGCAGCTTCGGAACTCGTTCATGAGGACTTTTCCACCGCCTGCCCGAGACCTTCAGTCTGTGGACTGTCCCCCTCAGGAAGGAGATTCAGGGGGAGGAAGCGGTTTTAGAACTTGTTCGCGAGGAATTTTCCACTGCCTACACCTCCGTCTCGAAATCGGGATCTCTCTTTGCTCGACCAGCGGGGGAGGCTTGCAGTCTGAGGATCACCCCAAGCCCAGCATCTCCCGCGTCTCGGCGATGCTTGCCACTTGTCGGCCCATCATGCCCGCGAGTTTGACGCCCCACTCGGCGCATTCGCCATTGGATTTGGCCATTTCGTTGTTGGGGAGGTAGAAATTGTCTTCGAGGCCGACGCGGAAGTTGCCGCCCAAGGTGCTGGCCACCGCAGCCATCTGCCATTGCTTGCGACCGATCCCAATCACCTGCCAAAAGGCATCCTGCGGCAATTGCTTGACTTGATGCAAGAGGTTTTCTGTACTAGCGGGAATGCCTCCTAGCACGCCCATGACCAGGCTGTAACAAGCGTTTTTCGGAATGAGGCCCATGTCGCGCAGGGGCACCGCGTTGTGGATGTGTCCGGTGTCGAAGCATTCCATCTCTGGCAGGGTCCCTGCGGCATTCATGGTCTTGATGCAGTACTGCATCGTGTCGAAGGAATTTTCGAAGACTGTATTCCAATGAAACTGCTTGGCCTTCTTGGAGTAGATGGCGTAGTTCATGCTGCCCATGTTGAAGGCGGCCATGTCGGGCTGTAGGGCCGTGATGTGCTGGGTGCGCTCTTCGATGGTGGTGCCGATTCCGCCAGTAGAGTAATTGATGATCACATCCGGGCAGCGCTTGCGCACTTCCTCATGGATAGCCGCAAATATCTCTGCTCGCCAGGTTGGTCGGCCATCGTCTTCCCGCGCATGAATGTGCACGATGCTGGCCCCGCCTTCTACGGCGCGACGAGCTTCCTCGGCGATTTCAATCGGGGTGTAGGGAATGGAGGGACAATGGTTCCGGGTGGTGGCAGCGCCAGTTAGGGCGGCGGAGAGAATGAGTTTCTTCATGAGACGCGAGCTTCAATGCCTCACAAAGAACGGACTTGCAGCGGGGAAGTGCAATTCGTGTCCATTCCCAGAAGCTACGAAAGGTCAGCCACGAATGGACGAATTGGCACGAAATAAAGTAGCTGAGGCCATTTGAGAAATCCGTGTAATTCGTGGCTATTCTTCAGCGTTTTCCCCTTACTCCGCCAACAACTTCTCCAAAAAGGCGGTGTATTTCTCCAAAAATTGAATGTGGCGGTCTCCCGTACCGGGGCCATAGTATCCGGTGTGAATCTTGCGGATGTTACCAGCCCGGTCGATGTAGATGGAGGTGGGATAAGACAAGACGTGATTCAGCATAGGCAGGGTCTTGGCCGCTTCTGCTTTGTCATTGGTGGTGGCGGCCAGGAGGACCGGATATTCTACTCCCAGGCGATCCATCATGCGCTGAACGGAAGCCATGGCAAAGGCCGGATCTTCCGCTCTTTCATATGCGAGGCCGACGATTTCCAGTCCTTGCGGCTGATATTGTTGGTACCACTGCGCGAATAATTTGCTTTCGTCCATGCAGTTGGGACACCAGGAACCGAGTAACTGTACGATGACCACTTTGTCCTGAAAACGTTCGTCAGACAAGCGAACCGTATCTCCCTGCAAATCCGGAAAGGCGAACTCGATGCCATCATATCCGGGCTTGAGGTAGGTCAATTCGTCAGGGGCGCGCAATTGGGCCTCCGGGTCTGGGGTAGCTATCCAGGGTTCGATCCAGTGGTTGCCGGAGAAAAAGCTGCCTACAAGGCTGCCATCTTCTTGTAGTTGAGCCTCGAACAAGAAGGCATGCGACCCATCAAAGGTCGAGAGCTTCAATTCCTGCCCGTCAAAGACTCCGGTCAAATAGCGATAGTCTCCCGTTTCAGTGAGGAAAGTCCCATGTACCTCGCTCCCCAATTGGCTAAATTCCCCAATCGCAACGTAGCTGTCTTCGGTATCAGGGCTGAACTCTGTGGCCCAACGATTGGCCAGTTCGATTGTGGGAGAAGAACTGGGAAAGGGAAACACCCCTGCATAGCCAGCTTTGGCCGAAAAAGGCACCCGATAGTCAGCCCCTCGGGAATATTCGTACCACCAACCACTGAAGGTACTGTCGGTCTCGATAGAGGCCACGAACTCCGATTGGAACACGGGCATTTTGATCCGAATGGAATCGCCGGAACGAGTAATTTCATCCACCAGAATGCGCTCCGTGTCATTTTGCACCGTCAGTTGGTAGCCAGAAGGCGTTTGTTCTAATTCTGCCAAAAACGGCATCACCGCGGTATCTTGTAGTTGCAACTCAAAGCGCCAGAGCCCTGTTTTCAGTTCTATGGGTTGAGAGGATTCGCCTTGACAAGCCAGTAAGGCCATCATCAGGATCAGATTTCCAAGGAGGTATTTTCGCATGAAAGGGGATTTGAATGGATCTATCTCTTTTACGCTTGGTATCGCCTGCCGCGGGCCTGACTTTTTGTACGCACAAAAAGTCAGCAAAAAAGCGCCGAAGTCCCAGCCCAACCCGCTTATCCGCCCCGAACTCGGACTTCGTGGCCTACCCGCCTGCGTGGTGAAGGCTTTGCCTGAAGTCATTCGATAAAGATTATCCTGAACCATATGAGAGCCAAAGGCAAGTCTGATTTCTGACAGCGAAGCGATCTGACGTCTGTCTTCTTTTACTGCAAATCCAGCCCAATGTCTCCCCGGAAGGTCTTTCCTTCAAACTGCATGGTATTGGCTGCTGCCAAGGCTACTTGTCGCGCGGCTTCGATGTCTTTCCCAAACGCACTCAAGGCCAGCACTCGTCCGCCATTGGTCAGCACTTGCTCCCCTTCCCTTTTGGTTCCGGCATGAAAAGGAATGACTCCTGCCAATTGCTCAAAACCCGTCATCACCTTGCCTTT
>JBCCCJ010000770.1:0-3869 GCA_039033615.1 Bacteroidota bacterium | reverse complement strand
CGTTGTCAGCATCTGGAATGGTTCGTCGGGCGAGCTTCTGCACTCACTTCCCCAAGAGGCGTCAATTTCGGGCAACTGGATGGATGACGGTCAGCGCCTTTTTGTTGCTGGCTTTGGCGGCGTGATCCCGGTGGTCGTGGTCTTTTTATGATGTTTTTTTCTCTCTTTTGAACCTGTACGCTGGCCTTTTAGGCCAAGTGGCCTAGTTTTTTTTTCGGGAAAAATGGTGCATTTTTGAAGGATTCTACGCCTTTACACCATTTATCTGAGAAAGGACTATGCCTACCACAAAAATCGCCGGACTGGGATACTACGTCCCGGAGAATGTCGTAACCAACGATGATCTAGCTAAGCGAATGACCACTTCTGACGAGTGGATTCAGGAGCGTTCTGGGATCAAGCAGCGTCGTTATTTTACCCCTGGGAAAGATACCGTTTCCAATATGGGTGCTGCTGCCGCTCGGATGGCTTGCGAACGAGCCGGAATCAGCGTGGAGGAAATTGACTTCATCATTTTTGGGACCCTGAATCCCGATTATATGTTTCCTGGCTCTGGAGTCTTGTTGCAGCGAGACTTGGGGTTGAGTGAAAAAGGCATCCCCGCCCTGGACATTCGGAATCAATGCTCCGGCTTCATCTATGGACTGTCCATCGCGGATCAGTTTATCAAAACCGGCATGTACAAAAACGTGCTCTTGGTTGGATCCGAAATCCATTCTTCGGGATTGGACTTTTCTGACGAAGGGCGGGACGTAACCGTATTGTTTGGCGACGGAGCAGGGGCAGTCATTCTACAGCCCACCGAAGAAGCAGGAAAAGGCATCCTGACCACTCACCTGCATGCGGACGGTACTCATGCCGAACGCCTGGCCGTTTTGGCACCAAGTGGCCACAAAGAACGCCACATCAGCAAGGAAATGATCGACGATCGCTCAATCTACCCGGTGATGAATGGTCGCTACGTGTTCAAATTTGCGATTGAGAAGTTCCCCGAGGTCATCATGGAAGCCTTGAATGCTACTGGACTTTCCACGGAAGACATCAATATGTTCATCCCGCATCAGGCAAATCTACGGATCGCTGAAGCCGTCCGGAGAACTTTGGGGCTGTCTGCCGATCAGGTTCACAACAACATCATGAAGTACGGCAATACCACCGCTGCTTCTATTCCGATTGCGTTGAATGAAGCTTGGGAGTTGGGTAAAGTCAAAGAAGGAGATCTGGTTTGTCTCGCTGCCTTTGGGAGTGGATTTACCTGGGCTTCTGCCTTGATTCGCTGGTAGGCAGAAAAGCCTGTAGATCAGATCACCCCAATGGCCAATCCTTTTGGATAGGAGGGCCGACCTGTAGGATTTGCTGAATCAAGGCGGTCTGATCAGTGGTACGAATGATTTGATCCTCCCGGATCAATAGACTGCGTTCAAATGGATCTTCTCCGAAAAAATCTTCAGAGAACCCCCCATTCGTGTAGTCCAGCGAGGTTTCGTCTTTGCTGGCTACGTTGAGGACATATTCTCCACTTTCCAACTCATACTCAATCAGCAGAAGATCATCTTGCCAGTGATCAGGATAGCAATAGATGAAGGTTGGACTCCCAAGAAACCCTTGATCATGCCGATCGAGATAGGCCAATGAAAAAGGCGGGTACAAATGTTGGGAATGAGGAATGTCTGCTTCTCGCAACGCTTCGGTGAGGCTGGAAAACGCTCGGTCCAACTCTTCTGTTGGCAGGGATTCCGCCTGGAGCGTTTCCAATGATTTCCAGCGCCCATGCCAATTGTGGTACTGAATATGACCCAGCCGTAATTTGTAATCAAAGGCATCAGTCCCCCGCAGGATGTAGCCAGGATAATAAAAGCGACAACCTCTCTCCTGAGCGAAGAACACTTCTAAGAGCATCGTATAAATTCCCAGACTGAAGTTGGAGTATGCTGAATCATACAGGCCGAGGATAGAACCAATGCCCGCTTCCCCTAAATCGAAATAGCTGGCCGCAACCAGCTTCTCCCCTTCGTAGACCCGAATTTCATGGGTGTTGAAAAGACCTTTGGGTACCCGCGAATAGAGGAACTCCTCCAGGGTTTCAAAGATATAGCCCTTGAATTTGCCTTTGCCTTCTTGGTAAAGGCGTTCTTGCGCTGCCCCGACGCTTGCTGGACCGGTTTCCACCTGAAATCGCGTCTGATTCTTCCGCCATATTTTTCTCAAACTCCGGCTCATCTGGTAGCCTTCCAGCTTCACCCGGATGTTGACCACAGAATACAAGCCCCCTTCCATACACAGGACCCGGGATCGAAACAAAGCTCCCCCACTCCGAAACCAGCCTCCTGCCCAGTGTCGGTCGAGCCGAGCTGGGGAAATGGTTTGTGGGAAATAGTATTCTACCAGGGGCAAGACAATAGGGTTTTTGGTAAAGTACGCAATCCTTTCTCCCTAACGAAACATCTCCCGTCGGCCAATCTGGCTACAGATCGGACATTCGCGGGGATTGTGTCCACGGGCCGGGCAATATTCCCGTCCAAAGAAAATGATTTGCAGGTGCAGTTTGTTCCAACGTTCCTCTGGAAACAATCGCTTGGCATCTTGTTCCGTCTTCACCACATTCTTCCCAGTGCTGAGGGTCCAGCGATACATCAGCCGATGAATGTGAGTGTCCACTGGAAATGCTTGGACGCCAAAGGCCTGAGACATCACCACCGAAGCCGTTTTATGGCCTACGCCTGGCAAGGCTTCGAGTGCCTCAAAAGACTGGGGAACTTGCCCCCCGTGTTGATCTAGGAGAATCTGAGAAAGTTCAGAGATGGCTTTGGATTTTCTGGGAGACAACCCGCAGGGCCGAATGATACCTCGAATCTCTTCTACCGGAACTTGAGCCATATCTTCTGGCCGATCCGCCAATTCGAATAAGGCTGGTGTTACCTGATTGACCCGCTCATCGGTACATTGAGCGGAAAGCAATACCGCAACCAATAAGGTATAGGGATCCTTGTGGTCCAATGGAATCGGGGTCTCCGGGTAGAGACGTTCCAGGGTATCCAGCACAAATTGAACCTTCTCAGCTTTGGTCATGGGGAAAGAATCTCTATGGTCTCGATCAAGGACAAGTGCTGGGTACGGAATTGAGCAAGATACGTTCCTGGAGGTACTTGTCTAAGCGAAATTTCTACTTGTTGCTTTCCTGATGATAACATCCCCGCTTTGCGCCGGATGATTTTGCCTTGTTGGTTCTTCAGGATAAAGGCCATCGTCGTTTCTCTTTCGCTCCAGATCTCAAAGACTAAAGCCTCGTTTTGAGGAATTTGTTTGCTGAGCAGGTGCAGACGGGGCCGATATACCCGGAGGCTATCAATCGAGATGACCTCCCCTTCGAGGTTGATGAAATCAAGGTGATACACATTGTCTCCCCAGGGCGGATTCCCATGCCAATGGTTAAAGCGTTGTCTGCGCCAGTTTTCTTGCATCACTTGTACCACGTTGCGGGTCTGATCGGGCTGTTGGACACTTTGGTGGGACAAATGGAGTTCGCCAGGAGGCCAGTTTCGATCCGTGGCCCATTGGAGGTGCAGGCTATCTCCTTGCCATTGAGCCTGGAAGCTCGCCAATGAGAGAGGGGCCTCCGGTTCGGGTAAGGGTTCGGGGAGCGGTAATAGAAGGAGGCTATCCTGCGGTTCTTGTTGGCAAGCTCCCGTTTTGAATTCCAGTTGAAAAGGCAGGAAAGCGAAGCCACGTCCATCGACCAAACCCGGCGTAATTTCAAAGATGTAGGTGGTCATGGGTTGCAGAACCTCGCGGGGACGGAGCGTCAGAAATTTCCATTCTGGTTGATAATTCAAGTCTGCCGCAATCCATTTATTGGGGTGATCGACGGG
>JBCCCJ010000769.1:0-3870 GCA_039033615.1 Bacteroidota bacterium | reverse complement strand
GTCCGTCTAAGGATTCAAAACAGTGTTGGCCGATGCTGGCGGCGATTTCCGCCCCGAAACTTCCGGTGTGGGTATCTTCCTGGAGAACTAAGCATTTGCCGGTTTTGCGAACCGATGCATAAACCGTCTCCTCATCCCAGGGGAGCAAACTTCGCAAATCCACCACTTCGATAGACGCATCGAGCTGTTGGCTGAT
Organism: Bacteroidota bacterium; assembly: GCA_039033615.1. Lineage (GTDB taxonomy): Bacteria > Bacteroidota > Bacteroidia > J057 > J057 > JBCCCJ01. The sequence goes on along the minus strand of JBCCCJ010000769.1, from coordinate 3,674 downwards.
TTCGATGGCCCAATGTACCCCCATGCCGTACGTGATGATGCTGAGGTCTTCCCCTGCTTGGGCGATGGCAGCTTGTCCGATGGGGAGGTGATAATAGCCATTCGGTACGGGACCACTCACCGAGCGATACAAGCCTTTGTGCTCAAAAAAGAGAACGGGATTGGGATCGAGGAAAGCCGTGGTCAGCAAGCCTTTGGCATCCGCAGGAAAGGCTGGATACACCACTTTGAGGCCGGGCACATGGGTAAACCAGGCTTCGTTGCTTTGAGAATGAAACGGGCCTGCGCCCATGCCCCCACCGGTCGGCATGCGAACCACCACATCGGGGGCGTGGCCCCAGCGGTAATGGGTCTTGGCGAGATTATTCACAATTTGGTTGAACCCGCAGGATACAAAATCCGCAAACTGCATTTCTACCATGGCTTTTTTTCCGGCAAGCGAAAGCCCCATCGCGGCTCCCACGATGGCGGATTCACAAATCGGGGTATTTCTCACCCTTTCTTTTCCAAACTCTTCGACAAAGCCTTCGGTGATCTTGAACACTCCCCCATATTCCGCGATGTCCTGACCCATCAACACCAATTCCTCGTGCTGGTGCATGCTCAGCCGCAACCCGTCCTGAATGGCATCTACCAGCCGCATATCCGAGGTCAAATTCACGGTAGGCGGAGTGAGAACCAGTTCCGCTGGAGCATAGACCTCCCGTTGTTCTTGGAGGACATTGGGCTGAACTTCTTCCGCCGAAAAAGCCGTTGCTACAGCTTGATTGATCCGCTGTTTGAAGGTTCTTCTTTGCGCTATGATAGCTTCCTGAGACAAGATTCCTTCGGCCACGAACCATTGTTCCATATTAGCCACCGGGTCTTTTTTCTCCCAGGTGTCAAACAACGCCTGAGGTACATATTTGGTCCCGGAAGCCTCTTCGTGACCTCGCATGCGGAAGGTCTGGCACTCTAGCAAGATGGGTTGATGATCCTTGCGAATGCGTTTGGCGAGGCGCTGAACGGTGTGGTACACTTCGAGCAGATTATTGCCGTCGATGGTGTAGCCCTTCATGCCGTAGCCCTTGGCCCGGTCCGCGAGATGCTTGCAGCGAAATTGCTCCTGACTAGGCGTCGAAAGGCCGTAGCCGTTATTTTCCACGACAAACAATACCGGTAAATCCCAGACCGCAGCCACATTCAAAGCCTCGTGAAAATCTCCTTCGCTAGCTCCGCCATCACCAGAAAAAGCTACCGCAATGCGATCGTTTCCATCCAATTTACTGGCGAGGGCCAGGCCGTCTCCTACCGGCAGCATGGCGCCCAGGTGAGAAATCATGCCGATGACGTGATGCTCCAGCGCGGCAAAATGGAAGGACCGATCTCGCCCCTGAGTGAATCCACTGGGCTTCCCCAGCCACTGTCCCATCAACCGCTCCAGTGGAATATTCCGAGTCGTAAAGACCCCCAAGTTGCGGTGGAGAGGCAACAAATAGTCATCTGCTTGCAAAGCTGCGGTAACGCCTACGGCGATGGCTTCCTGCCCAATGCCGGAAAACCATTTGCTGATGCGACCCTGACGCAGGAGAATGAGCATTTTTTCTTCTACCATGCGGGGCAGGAGCAATTGTTGATACAGTTCAATCAATCGCTCATCAGACAGCTTCTTGCGATCAAAAACGGGGGATACCAAAGAGGGAGCGGACATAGAATCTCGGGTGGGGGTGCAATAGAATCAGTCTGCAAAGAAGCTCCAAATCGTGGAAAGCTGCAACCCATTTCCCTGCTCCATACAACAAAGTCCCCAGACGAAACTTCGCCTGGGGACTTGTATGGTTGATCGATCCAGAATTAGTAGCGAACCAACTTCTGAGTGAATACTTCTCCTTCCCGGTTGCGGAAAGAAACAAAGTACAGACCCGTAGGCATGTTGGTACTGGTGAGGGTCAACTCGGTTCCATTGACGGCCTCAAAACGCTTCACTACCTGACCTGCGATGTTGGCTACTGCCACCTGGTACACAGCGTTGGTAGGGTTGCTGAAGCGGATGGTCGCTGTGGTGCTGAATGGGTTGGGCGCAATGGTAAAGGCTTGCCCCGCATTCAGGTCATCGGCGATGCTAGCAGCTACTTTGGCTTCGCAAGTCCCGAACAGTACCGCTTCCAAGACGGTGTCAGAACTGACCACGGCTTCCCGATTGAAACCACCGAAGCCATTGTCCACGCCACAATCGGCTGGGACGCCTTCTTCACCAGGCCAGTCATTGTCGTTGATGTACTTGTACTGGTAAGTACCAGCAGGGATGCGCACTTGCAGCGAGTAAATTTCGCCCGTGCTGTCCGCAGCCATCGCAGATTCTCCTGGCTGCCATTCTCCGCTGAAACCAGCGTCATCTTGCCAGTTACCAGCGACGTGTACGCCATTGGCAGAAATGGTCTGATCACTCATGTCTACCTGAAAGGTGACGTTGACAGAATCCTGCGCCACAACGGTCCCGAAAGCCATCATGATGGCTATCAGGGAAAAGTAGATGTTTTTCATCGTGAAAATAGATTTGGTAAGGTAAGGTTAAATAGAAAAGAACGAATTGTTACCCCAAAGTTACGAAGCGTAGGGAAAAAAAAGGAAATTGACCTGCAAAAATATTTTGGATTGGGAAACAATTCCCGCTTTGATCATGAGATTGCCAAGGGGAGGAAAGGTTTGATGCAGAACTGATAATCAGTCAGGAGCCATGAGAGGGTGAACCTTCTTGGCTGAGTCGGGTATCCGTTGTTCCTGCAGATAACCCAATCTTTCGTTTTGAACTTGGTTCAGGATTGGCGTAGATTTGCCAACAGCAAAGATGAATGTCGGCCCATGTCGGAGCAACTGGTCATAGTCCCTACTTACAACGAAAAAGAGAACATTGAGGCCCTGATCCACCGGGTGATGGAGGTCTTGCCGGAAACGCACATGCTGATCGTGGAGGACAATTCTCCCGATGGAACGGCTGAAATTGTGCGCAAATTACAAACCGAATTTCCCGAACGACTTCACATGGAGGAGCGCCCTGGCAAGCAAGGTCTTGGAACTGCTTACCTTTATGGCTTTCGTTGGGCGTTGGATCATGGCTATGAATACATCTTCGAGATGGACGCTGACTTTTCTCATAACCCCGCCGAATTGCCCAACCTACTCGCCGCTTGTCAGGACGAAGGCTTTGATCTTGCGATCGGTTCCCGTTATGTCAACGGAGTCAACGTGGTCAATTGGCCAATGGGTCGGGTACTCATGAGCTACTACGCCAGCGCCTATGTCCGGGTGATCACCCGCATGTCGATTCGGGATACCACCGCTGGCTTCAAATGTTATCGTCGGAGGGTGTTGGAAAAAGTGCTGGAAACTCCCATCAAATTTGTGGGCTACGCGTTCCAGATCGAAATGAAATTCCGGGCCTGGAAATACGGCTTCAAGATCAAAGAGGTACCCATCATTTTCCGGGACCGTACCCGAGGCGAATCCAAAATGTCCAGCCACATCTTCAAGGAAGCCATCTTCGGCGTGATTTCCATGAAAGTCAGTTCCTGGTTCCGCAAGTGGGCTTAAGTGAGACTAAAAAAATAACTTGGACCTTTTCACTTGTTCTTTCGTCCCAGTTCTTCGTCAAGGCTCGACTTTGGGTCCCTTTTTCCCAAAGTCTCGTGCCTTGGC
>JBCCCJ010000768.1:0-3870 GCA_039033615.1 Bacteroidota bacterium | reverse complement strand
GTATGCACCCTCAGATTTAGCGTAAACCCTTCATTAATTAAAAAACGGACAAACCCTCGGCCTAATTGCTGCTATTTATCGCTTGTCTATACAACAACTCAAGGACCTTACTCGACTCAATAGCAACCTGATTTATGCGGGCCAAAAATTGGTGGTACAACGCTCCAAATTGTTGACTGACTCTGAACCTTCCCCCGCATCTCATACCGGGAGCAAAGAAACGCCATCTCGGTTGCAATTGTCCGAGACTTCCAATGGCTTTGCTACCACCTTATATCTGGATGAAGCCAGCCGGAAGCTCTTTCTTCGGGCCAATCCTTCTTCCAGCACCCAAACCAAGTGGACCTTGTACGGGATGGTCTTGGAAAACTATCATCAGAGAGGCATCTTGTACCACAGCATAGGCGTGAACGGCGCTACCTTTGAAGATTTCAACGAGTCGGAGCATTTCATGGCTCAGATCGCGGAATTGCAACCTGATTTGGTGATCATCTCTCTCGGTACCAATGAAACCGTGAATCGTCCCTTTCCGGTACAGGCGTTTTATCAAGAGGTCGATCAATTGATGCACGGCCTAGAACAGCAGGTGCCTCACGCCGAGATCCTGCTTACCACGCCACCAGATGCACTGCGGGCCAGACGATATCCCAACTCCGCAATTTCCCAGGCACAGGAAATCTTGCTTTCTTATAGCTTGGGCAATGATCTGGCCTGTTGGGATCTGTATCGAATCATGGGGGGAGCGGAATCAGTGAATGCCTGGCATCAGGTCGGTCTTGCTCAAGGAGATCGTTTGCATTTTACGCGCAAGGGGTATGAATTTCAAGGAGCATTATTGGTAGAAGCAATTTTGAACGGATATGGATCTTTCCGGGCTGTTAAATGACCCTGCCGGCTGGTGGCAGGAGGCCACAGCTCAATTTATGGCGTTGTGGTTCTATGACCCCAGCGAACCCATGATTTTCAATACGGGTCAATTCCTATTCTTTTTTCTGCTCTTTTTGGCGGGCTATAATTTGCTGGCAGGAAAACGCTCGGCCCGGATTTTTTATGTAGTTGCTTTCTCTCTCTTCTTTTACTACAAATCGAGCGGCTTTTACTTCATTCTGCTGCTCATCTCCACCCTGCTGGATTACATCTTCGGCTTGCTGATGTACCGCTATCATTTGCCGTATCCAGAAAATCAGGAGATCGGTATCTGGACCGGATTGGAGGGGAAAAGCCTGATTTCCAAAATCAGGGCCGGATTCTATGGAGTGCTGGAATACCTCGTTTTGGCCTTCGATCGCTTTACCCATCGCTTCATTCCGGCAGAGAATGCTGCCGGAAAACGAAAGTTGTACCTCATTCTGAGCATCTTTTCCAATCTCGGGGTGTTGGCCTATTTCAAATACACCCACCTCCTGGTGGAGACCATCAATGCCTTTGCGACGGAGCAGATTCCGCCATCGCAGATCTTTCTGCCGGTGGGGATTTCCTTCTTCACCTTCCAGACCATGAGCTACACGATAGACATCTATCGCAACAAACTCATGCCGGTGCAGAGCATCATGGATTTCGCCTTTTACGTGACCTTTTTCCCTCAATTGGTCGCGGGACCTATCGTGCGGGCGTCGGACTTCCTGCCGCAGATTCGCCAGAACATTCGCTTGAGCAAGGAAGAACTCGGTCAAGGCCTGATGTTGATCATCACCGGGCTGTTCAAAAAGGCAGTGATCTCCGACTACATCAGCGTCAACTTTGTGGATCGGGTGTTTGAAAATCCGGGTCTGTATTCGGGCTTCGAAAATATGATGGGGGTATATGGCTATGCCCTCCAGATCTATTGCGATTTCTCTGGCTATTCCGATATGGCGATTGGCATCGGCCTATTATTAGGCTTTCGACTACCCGTCAATTTCAACTCTCCCTATCAGGCAGCCAGCATTCAGGAATTTTGGCGAAGGTGGCACATTTCCCTTTCTACTTGGTTGCGCGATTACCTCTACATTTCGCTAGGCGGAAATCAGCGTGGATCTATTCGCACTTATGTCAACCTGCTGATCACCATGATCCTGGGAGGCTTGTGGCACGGAGCAAGTTGGAAATTCGTCTTTTGGGGCACCCTACATGGCGTAGCCCTAGCGCTAGACCGATTCCTGAAAGAAACCAAAATTTATCTCCGTCAGCGATTCAATACCTATCTGGATGATTTGGATCAAAAAGCCTTGCAAGAAGATGGGGGAGCGGTCTCTGTATGGTCGGAACGCCTTGGTGCCCAAATGCGTCGCGCACGCTGGTTCATGCAGGGCTGGTTTTCTCTGGTGGCAAGTGTCTTCTCTCGCGTAGGAGGCGTCATCTTCACCTTCCACTTCGTCTGTTTCTGCTGGGTCTTTTTCCGAGCAGATTCCTACGAATTGGCCTGGGACATGATTGGACGGATCATGAGTGACTTCAATGGACAAATTGCCTGGCAAGTCTTCGCCGGATACAAAGAGGTGTTCTGGCTGTTGCTGCTGGGGTACCTCCTCCATTTCCTCCCAAACGACCTGGATCGCTTTATGACCGGCCGCTTCGTGCAAGCGCCGATCTTTGTCAAGGCCGTCACCATGGCCTTGGTGTTCTGGCTGGTAGTCCAGACTCGTACCGCTGGGGTGCAGCCGTTCATTTACTTTCAGTTTTAGGGGGTGGGGAATTGGTCGAGTAGGGAACTAGTTGATTCGTGAATTGGTCGAGTAGGGAAGTGAATTGGTAAACTAGGGAATTGGTCGAGTAGGGAACTAGTTGATTTGCGAATCAGGAGCTAGTCAATTGAAGAGAGGACAGAGGTCAGAACGCCTTGCTGTCAGAAGTCAGATTTTTTTATACCAATCAACCAATCCATCAAAGAGAAGTCAGAGGACAGAACGGTTCCCTGTCAGAGGTCAGACTTTGTACCAATCCACCAGTTCACCAATCCCCCAGTCAACCAATTTACTAACCAACTAATCTGCCAAGTCCCCTACCTCATCCAGCATGTAGCAGTACTCATACTTCCGGAAGCCGACTTTGGGGTAGTAGGGAATGGCTGCTGGAGCGGCTAAGAGAATGAGCTTAGCTTGAGGAGTTTGCAGCTTGATCTGCCGCATCAATTCTTTGCCAATTCCCTGGCGCTGAAAGGCCACATCCACCGCCAAATCTGACAAATAGGTACAATATACACTGTCAGACAAGGCCCTGGCTACTCCTACGAGTCGATCACCATCTCTCGCAGTCCAAATCAGATTGGCACCTGCCAGCATTTGCGTCAAGCGCGGCAAATCATCCACCGGCCGACGCTCTCCCAGGGTAGAGGTTCAGAGAATGGACTGAAATTCCTCTGGGCTCAATGTCGGTTCTGCTTGATAGGTGATCATGAGAGAAAGGTCGTGAAAAAATAGAGGAGAAGGGAAGGAAAAGCATCCCTCATCAAGGATAGCCCTCTTCTCCCTCGCGCGTTTGCAACGCGTGAGGGGTAAGAGTTAGAGTTGGTAACTCTTAAGGCCCTGAAGTTGCAAACTTCACCATTTGATCCTCCCCCGTTGCAAACGGGGGAGGGCGCGACATTCGAGCCTACTCCCACACCATCCTCAACGTCCCCATCTCCGCTCCGGCCTGAACTTGAAGCAGATACAACCCCGGCCCACCACCAAATTTCCGCAGATCTACTTCCACGGATCCACGCAGCCGCTCCATACTGCCCAGCCATCTGCCTCGGGCGTCATAGATGCGCACCTCCGCAGGCTGGGAGAGAACTGAAAGATCAAGAGTGGCTTGCCCGCTGCCAGGATTGGGGTAGAGGCGGAGGCGAGAGGTCAACGATGCTTCCGCTGAAACCAGGGGCGGTGCCCAGAAGAAGCAAGCAGATCGCTC
>JBCCCJ010000767.1:0-3871 GCA_039033615.1 Bacteroidota bacterium | reverse complement strand
TGAGCACTCCATCGGATGGTGCTGTAAAGACTCGTTCTTTTCCCTGACAAAGAAATGATCGCCCCGATACCGGACGGATGTTGGGAAATTGAAAATAGGAACGACTGCCCTTGACTTCCTTTGGGCTGAATTGCCGGATGCCTATGTGCGGCAGCTCGAACGCAGAGCGCATTCGCTGAACCTGACCGTGGGTAAAGGAATTCCGACAATGGTCCCAGGCGTAGTCCATGAAGTTCATGAAAAAGGCCTTGCCTTTATGAGCCGTGGCGTCGTCGGGCTGGAGCGCGGGAGGGGCCGCATCCCAGGTGTAATGAGCCGCATTTTGTTGTTGAGGAATGGGGGTGTCTGCAAGGAAATCATCCCGGTGTCCACCTTCTTCATGGAAAGGATGTAACAATCCCAGCCAATGCCCGATCTCATGGGTCAAGGTACGACCACCGTCCCGGGCGGATCGCGCAGGTTCTTTCACGCCAAATGCTGCAATATCAATCACTACTCCATCGGCTTCCTGCCATTGGGGGCCGAGGTGATACTGCCAAGGATATTGCGCGACCCCGCTGTATTCCTCGATTTCTGCAACCCAGATGTTGAGGTAGCGAGTAGGATCCCAGGCTTTCTGGCCATGTTTGGCCGATTTCAAGGCGCGGTAGAATCCCGGTCCATCATTGGGTGGGAAACTCGCCAGACGACTAGCCCGGTAGGTAACGCCGGGTAGGGAAGAGCCCGTTTTGGCAAGGGTGGTGGAAGTTCCGTTGGGTTGTGCAGGAGCCAAATAAAATTGGATCATGGCTGCGCCCATCTTGTCCCGCAAAGCTTCCGGCATATACCGCTGATCATAAAAATTCGCGTTTCGGCGCGAAAAATCAGCGTTAAGCCGCTTGATTTGCGGGGCAACCAAAGCCTCCAACTCAGCTTTGGTCTGCGGAGAATGCAGGGGGTCGTGGACCAGATGGACCACCACAGGCACAAAGATTACTTCAGAAGGAACAGGAGATTGTTGGGGAAAACCAGGAATGGCGAAAGAAGGGGAGAGGCAGGCAACATACGCCCAACTCATGAACAGAAGCCGAATAGCATTCATGGTGAAAGGGGATTACAAAAAGAACTAAGGAATCCTAAAAGAATAACGGTTAGCTTTTACGCTGAGATTTCGTGTAAAAGATCAAGTCAAAAGCGAAGGTTATTTGATAAGCGTTCCTAAGAGCTAAGAAAAAAGTGGATACAAGAGAGAACAATCCAACAAACAGATCCTGAGTTACTTAAATGAGACGCGCAGCAAAGCAATTTTGTCAATCAGACCGCAATTTTTTTTGCTACACAAGAGAAAGATACGAAAGCCGATTTCAAGAAATACACCATTTTATGGAAAATATTACATCAGATCGAAAAGTTTTGATTTTCAGCGCAATGCGTTTCGCAAGCAACCCTTTGACTTGGCTTTTCGTGTAGGTCCCAACCGCATTTGTCTGCCACCGCTGGCAAAACCAATCTTATTCCTATCTTAGGGCTACCAAACCTTCGGTACTCAGTCCTCACTCCAATTGTCCCTCTATGCGATTCCCGCTGTTGCTCGCTTTTGTTGTCGGCTTGTTTTCCTCTCTTGTTGCTCAGGACCTCAGAAAAGAAGTGGAAGTAGAAAGCTACGGAGATGCCTTTTATGTACTCGCTACTGGAGAAGACGGCCTGGTCCTGTTCAATGAAGCAGACACCAGCAGCAAGCGGCTGGGAGAGAAAATCTGGGAGTTCACCAAGTTCACTTCTGAATTTGATCAAATCTGGCAACGGTCGATCACTGTCCGCAACCGATTGGTGTATGAGCGCCACTATTGGGACAATACTTTTTTGCACGTCCTGTTGCTAGATGAACGGAATCGCAACAAACGCAAATTCACCATCGTCAGCCTCAATGTTGAGACCAGCGAACTGACCAAAACGGACGGAGTCATTCCGTTCAACATCAAGGTGAATGACTTCAGCGTGATACGCAACTATGCTTATGTCGGCGGGGAAACCCAAATGGGTAAAATCGAATCCTACGGGCGGAGCGCCGCGGCGGCTTTTGTGATCCCGCTCTTCTTTGGCATCATGGAGCACAACCAAAAAATGGTCCTAACCCGAGTGGATATCGATGCTGGTAAAACTGAGACACTACCTTTTGACTACAAATCAGAATCTTACGTAACCAGCTTTTCGCCCCGGGAAACCAAAACTGCCCGGACCATGGCGACCGTGATTCAGCATTCGCCCAAATACAAAAAGAATCGGATTTACGTGAAAGAATGGGCCGGAGAGAAACTGGTCCGCAACATAGAAGTCAATCCCAAGAGCGATCGCCGACTCATCAGAGGCAAAATCGTCCACCTCAACCGAAATGAATTCCTCGTAGTGGGGACTTATGCGGCTCCATATTACCAGCAAAAGTTCTGGACTCGCTTGAACCATTGGGTATTTCGGACCCGCATGGATGGGGGCGAGCAAGGGATCTACATCGCCAAATTTTCCTATCGGGGGGAGCAAGAATACATCAATTATTACTCCTTTACCAAGTTTGCCAACTTCTTCGAAGCCTTTGGGAAAAAGGAGGAAAAGAAGGTGAAGAAAAAGGCCAAGCGGAAGGAAAAAAAAGGCAAGGAGTTGGTGTTGGATTTCCAGTTTTTGTTGCACGATATCGTAGAACTGGGGGATCAATACCTCTTCGTAGCGGAATCCTATCGCCCGGAATATCGCCCTGTTTACAGCTATGATCCGTTGACTGGGGGGAGCTTCTCCCGAGGCAGACAAGTCTTTGCTGGCTATCGCTACACCCACGCCATCGTGGCGGGCATCGACCAAAAAAGTGGTCGCATGATGTGGGACAACTCCTTTCCTATCTGGAACATTCTCTCCTACAACCTCAAAGAACGGGTGCAGGTACTGCCCTCCCCCGAAGATACCACCGTGGCCATGGTGTACAATTATGGTGGGGCACTGCTGGCCCGAACCATCAAGGAAGGACAGGTGGTCAATAGCCAACAGATCAAGGGCATGCGTACTGAATTCTTCACGGATCGGGTAGACGAAAACTACCGCTCTGACTTGGAGTATTGGTACGACAACAACTTCCTCGCTTGGGGCTATCAGCGCATCACCAATCGGGCGGAAGGCGTCTTTTCTGGCAAGCGAAAGCGAACGGTATTTTATTTTTATAAGGTCTCGTTTTAAGAAAAGGGAGCTGAAACCGCAGGAAATAGCTGACTTTCATGCCAAGGGATTCGCTATCACTACGGACGTATATGCTCCGACTGAAGTGGACCGAATTCTCCAACTTCTGACTCAACCTTCCTGTGAGCAAGCATTCGGGGTTAGAGAGATGCTGAGACAAAGGAGATTCAGAGAGAAGTTTTTACCCCTGCTCTTCTCAGGATCATTCACCAAATTGACCCCTCCTGCAAGGCTTGCATCAAATTCATCTATTTTGATAAACCGCCGGGAGCCACACCTGGAATTCACCGATATGGACCTGCCACAGGGATTGGCGTGGAAAGAACTGCTAGCGTGGTGAAAGGGGGGCATTTTTGACCTCAACAGAACGTAGAGGTGGTAGAGATCGGCCTGGAGAACGTCAAAGCGGATTTTTTGGGGGATCAATTTGGGAATCATGGGGAAGGATGTCCTGTCAATTACAAAGAAAAAGTAAGGAGAAAAGCTGATGATAAATGAAACTTGTTTCGTCCAGCCTACCGAGCGATTCCAACAACTCTCTACCTTGAGGGAAGAAAGCACCTGAAGGAAGTGAATCTAATCTGGAGAAAAGGGTTGATTATTAGCAATTGATTTGATAGCATGTGTTGAATAAAAAATCATCGGGCAGTAGGCCCGGTCACACGTCAGA
>JBCCCJ010000766.1:0-3871 GCA_039033615.1 Bacteroidota bacterium | reverse complement strand
CTCTTCCTATCAATCCCCCGCTTTTTCATCCGCTTCTGGCAACTGGATCACTTCGATTCGTTTTTCCAGCACCATCTGATTGAAGGCGGGAACATCCTTCTTAACAGATAGACCTCGTAGGTTTTGACAGGTAGTGCTAGTGAAAACCTACGAGGTCTCTTCCTATCAATCCCCCGCTTTTTCATCTGCTTCTGGCAACTGGATCACGTCGATGCGTTTTTCCAGCACCATCTGATTGAAGGCAGGGATTTCCTTCTGCTGAATGGATTCCCACTCCGCCAATTGCGCGTCAATTTTCTCGCTCATTTCCTGGTAGAACTCCATCGCTTGTTTGGTAGGGGCATTATCCCCGATGCTGCTGAGCGAGCTGATGTGCGCCAATTTATTATTGAGCTGGATGGGATAATTGAGCGGATCCTGGCGACTGCGGTTTTTGGTTTGGTACAAAGCCTCTTCGATCGCAGTCATTGCCTTGGTGATTTCTTTCGCTTGGTCCAAAACATCCTTCATGGCCTCGTCCTCTTGTAGGCGCTGGGTGAAGGCCTTGATTTGAGATCGTGTTTCGCGAATCCCGATGATGGCTTTATGAGTTTCGGTCAGTTTGTCTCGAACCTCGATCAAGTGGTCAAACTGTGCTTGTAGCGCTGTCTGACTTGCTCCACTACGAGGGTCCTTGAGAATCTCGAAGTCTTGCTCCATCGAATCCTGGCCCACCACCATGCGCACTTTGTAGGTTCCAGGTACGGCTTGGGGACCACTGGTAGAGCCCCACCACAAGATCATGCCATCAAATTTCTTCGCGTCTGCATATCGCATATTCCAAATGAAGCGATTCATCCCTGCTTCCATTTTCTCAAAAACGCGACTGTTTGCTTTGTCTTTGGAAGAGAATCGCTTGATTTCGTCTCCCTCTTCTTCCAAAAAGACCAATTGAACCGCGACAGAATCAGCAGGCATTTCCTTGAGGAAGTAGTGGACCATGACGCCACCAGGGTGATCGGTTCCGGTATTTTTGGGACCGCCCCAACCGCCGCCACCGCCCATCCGGTAGCTCGGCATAGGTTGATAGAGATAATGATCATTGCCCGCGACATATTCATTCAGTTGATGCAAAGGCGTCAAGTCATCAATCATCCACAAACTGCGGCCTTGGGTCGCGGCGATCAGGTTATCGTTTTTGATGACCAAATCGGTAATCGGCACAATGGGTAGATTCAGTTGGAAAGGCTTCCAACTCAAGCCATCATCAAAGGAAATGTACATGCCCGTTTCGGTACCAGCATACAGCAAGCCTTGGCGCTTGGGATCTACGCGAACTACTCGAGTGAAGTGATCGGATTCAATCCCATTGGTGATCAGGGTCCAGGTTTGACCGTAGTCTTTGGTTTTGTAGAGGTAGGGCGTGTAGTCGCCCAATTTGTAGCGGGTACCCGCGACGTAAGCACTGCCATCTTGATGCGGATCGACGTCAATGCTGTTGATCATCATCCATTCGGGCATGTCTGGCGGGGTAATGTTTTCCCAATTGCGGCCTTCGTCTTTGGAAATGTGCAGCAAGCCATCATCGGACCCAACCCAGATCAACCCTTTTTCCCGGGAGGATTCCACCGCTGCGAAAATGGTACAGTAATATTCCACCCCAGTATTGTCTTGGGTGATCGGGCCTCCTGAGGAAACCAGTTTGGCAGAATCGTTACGGGTGAGGTCCGGGCTGATGGTGGTCCAACTTCCTCCGCCATCTACGCTCACATGCAAGTGGTTGGAAGCAGCATACAAGCGAGTTTGATCGTGGGGTGAAAAGAAAATGGGGAAGTTCCACTGAAAACGGTACTTCATGCCTTCGGCGCCATAGCCCATGGGATTGTCTGGCCAAACATTCACCCCGCGACGTTCGCCAGTGCGGTGATTGATCCGAGTGAGAAATCCACCATAACTACCGCCATACACCACGTCATTGTCGGTAGGATCAATGGCGAGGTGGGCACTTTCTCCCCCGGCACTGGGTTCCCAATGTCTTTCCCCGATGTAGCCCTCGCCCGTTCGGTGAGCAACCCGAAGCGTAGAGTTGTCCTGCTGCGCCACATAAATGCGGTAAGGGAAGTGGTCATCGGTGGTTACCCGATAGTACTGAGCCGTAGGCTGATTATAATAGGTGGACCAATTGGTGCCGCCGTCGAAACTCACTTGTGCGCCACCGTCATCGCCGATGATCATGCGTTGAGGATCTTCTGGCGCAATCCACAGATCGTGATGGTCTCCGTGAGGAGCCACATAGGGTTTGAAAGTACGGCCACCATCGGTCGATTTGTGGTAGCGAACATTGACTACATAGACGATGTCTGCGTCCTGGGGATCGGCATAAATCCGGGTGTAGTACCAAGCGCGTTGGCGCAATGCGCGGCTTTCGTTGATGTGCTGCCAGGAATCGCCTCCATTATCAGAGCGGAACACGCCGCCTTTTTCATTTTCGACGATGGCCCATACCCGATTGGGATTGGCTGGAGAAACAGTTACCCCGATGATGCCCAAGGTTCCTTTTGCGAAACCAGGCTTGTCAGATAATTTTTCCCAGGTATCTCCTCCGTCGGTGCTTTTCCACAAATCAGAACCTTCTCCTCCAGAAGACAAACTGTAAGGAGTTCTGCGAATCCGCCAAGTGCTGGCATAGAGTACCCGAGGGTTTCCTGGTTCCATGATCAGGTCCACCGCTCCTGCATCGGCATTTGCGAACAAGATGCGCTCCCAGTTTTTTCCGCCATCAGTGCTGCGATATACCCCTCTTTCCTCCGAGGATTGGTACAAATCGCCCATCACTGCCGCAAAGACAACATTGGGATCTCTGGGGTGAATGCGGATGCGGGAAATGTGGCGGGAATTCTCCAAGCCCATTTGTTCCCAGCTTTTGCCAGCATCTACCGATTTCCAGACCCCATAGCCATAGGAGACATTTCCGCGCACGGTTTTTTCGCCCCCGCCGACGTAGATCACATTGTTGTCTACTTCGCTGACTGCTACTGCTCCAATGGAGCCACCGAAATGGCCATCACTGATGTTTTGCCAGGAGGAGCCTCCATCCTGCGTCCGCCAAACGCCCCCGCCGGTACTTCCGAAATAGAACAAATTCGGTTTCCCAGGCACTCCGGTTACGGCGCAAGACCGACCGCCTCGATAGGGTCCAATGGATCGCCATTCTAAGGCATCATATAGGGATTCTTCAAAAGAAAGGGTAGGGACAGCAGTTTTTCCACTGTCTTTTTTCTTCTTCCTTTGACCAAAGGCAGAAGGACTGAGTAGTGCAAGCAGACTGATGACCATCAATGTCTGCCAGAATAAGGTAACTCTTCGCATGTTAGTTCAAATTTTGATACCAATGATAGAAGCCAGTTTTTCGGAAAATTCCACATATTCCTTCGAATTTGGATTCATAAGTTGATCCAGATTGAAAAAATGACTGGTAGTGGGAGACTCTTGCTGTAGTACATGGTAATCAAAGGGAACACTAAGGATGGTCATGAATTCAAAGAAGCCGAGCTGTTTGGCTTTTTGATGACTTTTTTCTGCTTCTCCCATTCGATTATGAATATTGGAGATGTCCCTCCCTCCCTTGATTTCAATAGAGATCAGATTCCGATTACTTGAGGTGAGTTTTTCCACAATGACAATATCGGGATCGGAGGCAAACTTGATTTCAACTTCTCGACTGCTTTCATTCTGTAAGAGTAATTTTTTTCCGCTTTCAGAATACAAATATGGTCTTACCAATGTTCGAATGAGATCAAATACTTGTTTCGTAGCTTTTTGCCCCAGAATATTGTTGGCTGACCCTCTCAATTGAGGACCTATTGTAAGCAATTGCAATTCGTCAATACTT
>JBCCCJ010000765.1:0-3877 GCA_039033615.1 Bacteroidota bacterium | reverse complement strand
CTTCTCCCTGGTTGACGTAGTCTCCTTGCTCTTTGAGTTGTTTGTACACTTTCCCCCGAATGACTGCCTTCACTTGATTCTTGCCCTTGGCGGTAGAATAGATATTCACGCTGGTTTGGTTGTTGACCACCTGCTGGACCGCGTCCCGACTCAGTCGCTTATATTGCTCCACCGCTGATTGATACTTGCTTTGAGAAGCCTCATAAGCCAGTTGAGCATTTTCGTACTCCACCCGGGCAATGCTGTTGCTCTCCCAGAGGCGTTGGTAGCGTTCCGCTGTTTTTTGGTCCTGCTTCATTTGCTGCTCCTTGATGCGGATGTCATATTCCGCCTGCCGCAACTGGGGGGCACTTTCTTCGGTATTGGATTTGGCGATGTCGAGCAACTGGGTGGCTCCCTGGGTGTTGATGATGTTCTCGTTGTTTTCAATCACGGCGAGCACGGCTCCCTCTTCCACAATTTGCCCCTCGTCAAAATGCAGTTCCGTCAGGTAGCCACTGGTGCGGGCGGTGAGTTGGTACATGCCTTCGGCTTCCAGCGCACCTGCGGCAAATACGGTTTCGGTTACGTCTTTTCGGATCGGCTGGGTCTCCTGGACTTGTTTGCCGCAAGAAGTCAAGATCAGGGCGAGCAATACTATGCTCAGGGATATGATGATGGATCGTTTCATGTTATCGGATTTGATTGTGGATGTTGATGTTGGATAAGGTGAGTTGGACATTGGCCTGAGCAGAGATCAGGCTGTATTGGGCATTGACCATGGCGGTGAAACTGTTGAGTACCACGTCGAGGCCGATGATACCTTCCCGGTAGAGATATTGGTTGCGTTGAAAGGAATCGGTGCGCAGATCTACGACCTTGCGGTCGGTTTCTACTTGCGAGACGGCTTGTTCGTATTCACTTTTGAGAGTTTCTTGATCAAGCTTGGCCTGCATGCGCGCTTGTTCGGTCTGGTTCATCGCCATTTGGTGCTCAAACTTCGCGTTGTAGGTCTGACTGATGCGGTTGGCACTCGGAATCGGCACATTCAGGTTGACCCCGATGTAATTGCTGTTGATCCAATTCCCGCTGAAGGGCGAAAACTCTGTATTGTAGAGGTTGTTGGAGTTGGACAACTGCAGCGAAAGCGAGGGCATGAAAGCGGCCTTAGCGCCTTTGTAGGAGGCATCGGCATACTTCTCCTGGAAGATGGCGTGTTGCAGATTCAATTCGTTCAGCTCTACCCGAGGGCCATATAAAGCTGGAGTGGGTTCCAGTCCGGCCTGAATGTCGATGATATCCGTTTCTGGAATGTCGCAGAGAATCTTGAGGCTGAGGTAGGCCTGCTCTCGCATATAACCTAGCTGGGATAGGTTTTCTTCCAGGTTCAGCTGATTGATGTAGCTATCATTGACTTCCTGCTGATTCACCAGGCCTTCTTCGTATTTGTTGCGAGTGATCAACGCCAGGGTATCAGCGACCGCTACTTGCTGCCCCAGGTTCAGGATTTGCTCATTGAGCTGAACCACATTGTAATAGCTCATGGCGATGTTTTCCTGTAGTTGCTTCAGGCTGAGTTGGTTGTTCGAGCGGGTCAGGTCGATGTTGATCTTGGCCAATTGCAGGTTGGACCAACCGGAAGGGTTCAGCAATTTGATGTCCGCAAAGTTTGTCAGATTGGTGTTGTAGCGGACGCCCATCTGCACCTCCTTGAAGGTACCTGCTTCTCCTCCGAAGATTTCTGCCGGAAAGAGGTTCACCCCCAAAGTGGTATTATCGGTGAACTGAGCCGAGAGCAGGCTACCCGTTACATCTAAGGTTCCGAGGGCTGCCGCTAGTTTGGCTTTCTTAGCCTGATCCAGTTGAATCTCCTGATTTTGGAGGGTCAGACTCGTCTGGGAAGTGTATTGGAACACTTCTTCCAGGCTGGTAAACACTTTGGTTGGTTGGGTTTCATTCCCTCCCCGATCAGCCGATGGTTGGGCCTGCAGCCCAAGCCCGCCAAACAGCAAGAGGAAAAGGAAAGGGAAGATTTGTTTTGGTGCCATAACATTGATGATTATGACCCAAACCTAGGCGTCTCCTACGCCTCTTAATAGAGAAAATCAGGTGAAGTGGACAAATCCCAAGTGAAGTGGACAAGGGGAGGGTTGAGGGAAATGGGGTGCAGCCAGCATCTCAAGAGGAACCTCCCAGTTCACCTGGGAATCGGCACCGACTCAGGCTGAAGTATTTGCGTATTTCACAAAAACCTATTCTTCCAGCACACCACTAAACATATCTAGCGTCAACTTTGAGCTTGCGATATCCAAACTGAGGGTCGCCTGCCGCGGGCCCTCCTTTTTGTCCGCACAAAAAGGAGGAAAAAAAGCGCCGAAGTACCAGCCCAACGCCACTATCCGCCCCGACCTCGGACTTCGTGGCCCACCCGCCGTTGTGTTGAGCTACGCCGATATCCATCCAAACATTCCCCCTATCCAATGCTTCTCTTCTCGCAAGTAGCCACTTCATCCGCCCATTCGTGGCTATCCTTCATGTGCACAAGAAACCAAATCAACTATTCGCCAACCATTCCACAAAAGCCGTTACTTTCAGTTTTCCCACCAAAATCTGCTCTGAAAAAGGAATCGTCAGGTGGACGAGGAGTTTGCGATGGAAGTAGTGAGAAGCATCCTTCACCGCTTTCCGGCTCACCAGGTACTGTCGATTGGCGCGAAAAAACTCCGGGGCATATTTGTGTTCCAGGTCGTTCAATTTGTGGGTAAGCGGGTGCCGTTTCCCCCCGAAGGTATAGGCGTACACCACTTCGTGCTCGATGGAAAAGAGCGCAATGGTTTCAATGGAAAGAGGAATGATTTTATCCCCTTGTTGAATGATGACCGAAGGAGTTTTGGCGGGCTTCAACTGCTGCTTCAACACCGCCATCAAATCCATCACCGACTCCTGTGGCGGGCGAAAGGCATCTTTGATGGTCTCATATTTGTTCAGCGCCATCTCCACCGTTGATTTGGAAAACGGCTTCACCAAATAGTCGATCCCCAGGGTTTTGAAAGCCTCCAGCGCATAATGATTGAAAGCCGTGCAGTAGATGATGGGCACTTGAAGGTTGGTTTTTTCAAAGATTTCAAAGCTCAGACCGTCCCCCAATTGGATGTCTGAAAAAATCAGATCGAGTTCTACTGGCTGCGAAAAGAATTCCAGGGCCTCCTCCACACTGGGAAGGATCTCCACAATCTCCGCTTCCGGACGAACGGCTTGGATGGTGCGGGCCAGATCTTTGGCCGTCCGTTTTTCGTCCTCGATGATGACAATGTTCATGACTGGATCACAGGAATGGTTACGGAAAAATCGGTTTCAGTCTGTTGAATCTGAATCTCCCTGCCTGCCAGAAACTCATATCGTTTGCTCAGATTGGCCAAGCCAGTACCCGCCCGTTCCGTTACTTTGAGGGAGACCAGGTTGTTACGAACGATGAGGGCATCTTCTCGAGTTTCAATGCTGATGTGCAGGGGGCGCTTTTCGGTGAAGTAATTGTGCTTACAAGCGTTTTCTACCAGGGTTTGCACGGCGAAAATGGGTACCTGCCCGCTGAGTTGATTGTCAGAAATCTGCACCTCAAAAGCGATGGCCTCCTCAAAGCGAATTTTTTGCAGGGACAAATAGTTGTTCACGAATTCCATCTCTTCCTTCAGACTGACCAGGTCTGTTTGGTGGGATTCTACTCCATATCGGAGAAAATCAGAGAGTTTGACCGTGTAATCTTCCGCCAAATCAGCGTCTTCCTGAATGAGGGATTTCAATACGCTCAGGGCATTGAAGAGGAAATGTGGCTGGAGTTGCTGGGCCAGTGTCTGGTTCTCTGCCTTCAATTTTTGGATAGACAATTCCGCAATGGTAT
>JBCCCJ010000764.1:0-3878 GCA_039033615.1 Bacteroidota bacterium | reverse complement strand
TTCCCTTCAAATTTCCCCTTCTTTTCCGCGGCGATCAATTGTCCGCGCTTGTCTTGCTCGGCGATAGAAGCATTGTCGCGCGCGATCCATTCCTCTCTTTGCTGATCATAACGATTTTTCATCTACAGCCTATCAACTTTTCTTTTTCAACTCAACAATGATCGCCTCTACCTCCGAAACAGGCAAGCCAACAAGCGGTGCGATCATCTCAGCGGACATCCCTGCGGCTACACATCTTTCGATCACTTCTATTTTTTCTTCAAGCTTCCCTTCTAATTTTCCTTCGATTTTCCCCTCTATTTTCCCTTCAAGCTTCCCTTCAAATTTCCCCTTCTTTTCCGCGGCGATCAATTGTCCGCGCTTGTCTTGCTCGGCGATAGAAGCATTGTCATAGGCGATCAATTCTTCTCTCTTCCAACTATGTTTTTCAGCGTCTTTGTAAGCTTCCATCAAGCCTTCGTCTTCGATATTTTCAGGAATCACCTCCAGGCTTGCTGCATGCTTGATGAAGAAAATCCATTTTTCCATCAAGGTGTTTAGGTCGTCTGCTGAAAGCTTGAATTTCTTCAATTCTATGAAGGAAAAGCGGATATCCTTCAACGCGTGCTCATAGGTTTCCTGGTTCAGGATGATGTGGTTGGAGAGATAGGCTTCACTTTCAAAAAAATCAAAGTCCAGAATCCCAATGAAATAAGTCGGTTTCAACAAAGGGTACTGCTCTCCTCGCTTGATCTGCGTCGAATAGTCCCGGCACGTGTAGTATTGCACTCGTTTGGCAAAGCCGTCCGCATCAGCTACTTGCATTTCGACCACAAACTGCCTGCCTTGCTGATCTTTGGCCCGTACATCAATGATGGAGGCTTTCTCTCCTGCCAATCGCGGCAAGAGATAAGGATTGATGATGGTTACTTCAGAAATCCGCTCCTCTGCTTCCAAGCGCAAGATTGCATTGAGAAACGAAATGAGAATCTTGGTCTTTTTCTCATTTCCAAATATCTTACGAAAAGCAATATCGTTTTTGACGTCTACAAATCTCATCCTGCTTGACGTTGATGGGTCCTGACATGAAAATTTCCTGATGGCGGAGCGCAACTTCTCTTTTTCTGGTTTTCAGGCATGGTTCTTTTCCCATTGGCTCGAATAAAGATACGATTTTTTCCATTTTCCTGTTATGCGCAACCCCATTCGCCGCAATCGAAACCTCGGCACCTCTAAGCAAGGACACGGCTCTAACAACCGTTTGAGCATTCCCTTTCCTTCGCAGCACAAATTGGGGGAACATCTCTTTTTCCACGAGCGCCTGGGCCGCCATCGGACCACCGAATTGACCTTAGCCACGGTGGAGATTCCCTGCCTTGTGGAAGAAACGCAGCCTTATTCGGCCTATGCCTGCACGGTAGAGGATGCCTGGCGAATGCTGGGATTGCTTCCGCCAGAGTTGGTTCAGGCCTTGGCCTTTGTGGTATTTCGCCAACCCAAACGCAAGGAGCGCATCCTCCGACCTGCCTGGGGTAGACTCGTGTATTTTTATCAGTACCAAAACGAGATTAGACCGGCCATCATCATGGAAGCCCAGGACTTTCGCCAGCCATTGTGGATGTCCCGGCGCATGGACCCGGAGCGAGCCCTGGAATTTGAGCGTCTTCAAGCGGATGGACACGAGTTTGTAGAGGAGAAGAAAGGCTGGGCAGCCGAATTGACCTTGGAGGCGTGCCGAAACACGCAGTTGTATCGGACGCTCCCACATGAATTAGGGCATTTGGACCATTACCTGCGGTTTCGGGCCAAGCTGGAAGCAGAACTTCAGGCCATCGGTTGGGAAGAAGATGTGGCCGAAGACAGTGCCATGGAACGGTATTTTTCGATTCCCAGTCCAGAGAAGGAGCAATATGCCCATCGGTTTGCGGAAAAATCACTCCAGCCTCTTTTTCCAACAGGCCAGCTCCCTTTTGAACGACAATTGAATGCGGCATTCCTTGAAAAGCATGGCTTACTAGAGAGCGATTTTTCACTTCAAATGGGAGACAGAGAAGACGGATGACAGATCGCTTTGGCTGTCAGATCACTTGCTTGTCAGAAGATTTAAGAGAGGACAGAAGACAGACCGGATTCCCTGTCAGATCACTTGGTTGTCAGAAGATTTAGGAGATGACAGAAGACAAATCGCTTTGGCTGTCAGATCACTTGGTTGTCAGAAGCTTTAGGAGAGGACAGAAGACAGACCGGATTCCCTGTCAGATCACTTGGTTGTCAGAAGTTTTCTTACCCCCTAATCCACCAATTCCCGAATTACCAAGCATCTACACGGCCTGGAAGACCACGCTACCCCTAATCCACCAGTTCCCCAACCTACCAATTACCCAATCCCTATTTCACCAACACATACTGCGTCCCACTCGGCCGGGGGATCTTTTGCCATTGATCTACATAAATCGACCACCAGCCGGGAGTTGTCTCAGCAGGAATGACGCCTGGGGCAATGACGACTTGCTGATAGGCATCCATCGCTTGGTTCAGTCTGGCTTGGAAGGTGGTGATCGCAAGGGAATCTGACTCATATTTCCCGCGCCATTCGTCCCAAATCAAGACCTCTGCACCGGAATATTTGCGCACGTATTCGGCCTGTATCCAGCGTTGGGGCAGAATGATGAGATCATTGGGGCCAGCGGACATGGCCAATTCCTGGGTTTGGAGATAGTATAGGTCGTTCTCCCAATACCTCAAATGACGCATGGACCCCATATCGTTGATCCAGAGCAGACACAACAAAGGAATCATAAACCAGCGCTTCCTGAAATAAGCGTAGCGTCGATGGGGCCAGGGACCAGTTCGGGCCAGGATCAGCCAGAAAAACAGCAGTTGCGGCAGCCAAAACTCTGGATTGATGGGCACCCAAAAGAGGAAAAACAAGCTGTAGCTCAGAAAACCAGCTCCCAATAACCGATACAACATCCGCTGATGATCTGAAGCCATCCGATACCGAGTTCGCAGTCCCATCAAATGGTAGGAAAGGATCAGTATAAGAATGCCTGTCAGGCCCAATAGGAGGAAGACGTCTCCCTGACTGAGCGAGCGAACCAGGAAAGCTTCATCACTCAAGTGAAAGCCTCCGGTCAAGCGTTCCATCCCCGGCAGAGCATAGAGCCACTGTCCTCCAATCAGGCTGCGACCAAAGCCTACCAACGGCTCCAGCGGCCAACGCCAACTGATGGTCGCCCAATAGCCGCCATCATGCCCGTAGCCTATCAACCAATGTAGCATCTCTCCGGCGGATCGAAGTTCCATGGGGCCGAGCATCACCGCCAGATAGCTCCCTCCCACCAGCAAGGCCAGGATGCCTATATTGACTCCGACAACGCGCTGCCAGATGCCATAGCCCCTTTTTCCCTGCCAATACCAGCCCAACAACAGCACCGGCAGAAAGAGGATGTGCGACTGATGCAAGACAATCGCAATCGCTAGCCAAAAAGGTGTCCCCAAAACGTGTTTGAGCCTTGGTTGTCGAGGAGTGAGGCACCAAAGGCTCATCATCAAGGCAAATAGCGGCAGCAAATATACCTCCACGAGGGTACTGTACGCCCATATCCCATAACTCGCCCCTAGTAAAAAAGTGGCGTGACGCGCAAGTCGCCGAGTGGTACGCCAATTCCGGCGAATCCAGGCATAGACCACGCTCAGCAGGGCAATGCCAGCAAGACCATTGAGGTATTCGATGCGGAGATAGATGGGTGTGTCCCAAGGCCATAGGTCAATCCAACCACTGACCAGCCAATGCGGTGTTGGCATGGTTGGAGTGCCTCGAGTTTTGGGCGGCCGCTTTCTCTTAGGGATGGGCCGATGCACGATTGCTTTCGTCGTCTCCTCGACGCGGACAGGTG
>JBCCCJ010000763.1:0-3884 GCA_039033615.1 Bacteroidota bacterium | reverse complement strand
TTCGCGTGGATGCCAAGCGATCAGACCTCTATTATGCTGCGGGTTTGCTGCATTTTGAGTTGGAGCAATACGCTCAGACTGTGGGCAGTATGGATCAGGCCGTTCGCTATGACAAAAGCCTGCCGGAAGGTTTCTACTACCGAGGCTTGGCAAAACATGCCCAGAAATTGCATTCCCAAGCCATCAAGGATTTTTCAAAAGCGGTGAAACTGCGGCCTACCTATAGCGAAGCCCACCTTGCCCGGGCAAGGTCTCAGCGAGATAGGGGGAAAGGGAAAAAAGCCGTCCCCGATTATCAACTGGCCATCAATCAAGGCATTGAGCCGGAATGGGAAGCACATTATGAAATGGGCTTTCTCCAATATGAATTGGAGCAATACCAGGGTGCGGCAACGTCTCTGGCAAAAGCTCGTGAGCTGAACAGTCAGATCGTAGAGCGCGATATGATCATGGCCCTCGGCAATGCCAATCTGCAACTCAATTCCTGGGACAAAGCGCAAACCTACTTCGAAGAAATCCTCCAATTGGATGCTCAGAGCCATCAGGCCAAATTTGGCTTGGCGAGGCTCTATGCTGGCAAAGGACAAACTGCAGAAGCCAATCAGTACCTGGAGGAAGTTCTCGCTTCTGGGGCAAAAGGCTACAGCCTGGATCTGATCAAAAAAGACCCGTTCTTCAAACCCATGAAAAAAGATCCGGCCTTGAAGGCCCTTCTCGCCAAATATTTCTGATTGTATTGGATCACATTCATTCACTGGAAGCTGGTTTTCACGATTGGAAACCAGCTTCTTGCTTTGATCCCTATGCCCTACACTTCCGAAAAAGGGAGGCTCACTCGCTCATTGGCTCGAATCCACACCTGATCATTTTCCAGGTCGATCAACCAATGAAAGCGCTGGATCACATCTGCCCCTAGTACGCTGATTCGCTGTCGGCCCAAGGCTCCTTCAAAAAATCCCAGTGGGAAACCGGTGAGTGAGGTTCCCCCAACCTCCACTGAAGAGATGTGAACCTTCCGCGTTTTGATGATGTTCCCAAAGGAGTCTTTCAATTCACTTTCTTTGAAACTGGGCAATTGAGCAATTCCCGGATGTGCTCCCACAAACGCATCATCCAGAAGCATGGTTCCTTCATAGCCTGAATGCAACAAAAATTCGTGCTCTATTTGCAAACCTTCTACTTCTAGCGTAAGCGGAACAAAGATGAGGCCCCTATCTTTGCGAATCTTGACAGACGTCCAACTGCTATCCAAACCAGGCATTCGATCATGTAAGATGAGTCGTTCTGCTTGGGGATCAATCTCAAGAACTTGAAAAAATAGGACATTGGGACCGAATTTGCCTTCGGTATATTGGCCGGAGTGCCCACTCTCGTATATGGTCAGATCAGAGATCGTTTGGTTTCCCAAGGCCAATTCCTGATTCTCTGCATACCGGCTCAACTTCTCTCCTCCCCAGCTCCGAAGGGTATCCGCCTGATCAAAGCCTTCTACCGCTTGCCGATCTAGGAATTCGGTATTCACACTCACTCCAGAAATCGCCGTATGGAACATCAAGGGCAAAGAATCCCGCCCGTTCAATACTCCGGTAAGAATCATGTGGTTATGATCACTCAGGGTAAACTCCAGGGTATCTGGAGACAAATGGGCTACCGAGCCTGAGACCATCGAAGCAGCAGGAACCGAAGGAGAAAACCCGCTCAACCAGAAACATACCAACCAAACCATAGCTATCTTTTGAGGGAAAAGGTAGGGAGATTTTCGACAGAAAAGAATCACCGGAATTGCTTCTTTCCTTACTTTCCTTGGAAAAACCGGACAGGAAAGGGAATTTTCCAGCATGATTGCTCGCTCCGACATCTATGTCATTGTCCCAGCCTATCAGGAAGCTTCCGTCATCCGCAAGGTAGTGGACGAATTGTTGAGCGAAAAATGGCCGGTGATTGTGGTCGATGATGCTTCGACAGATGGGACGAGCGATTGCATTCGGCACTTGCCCATCCACCTGCTTCGCCATCCCATCAATCTGGGCCAGGGCGCGGCCCTCCAAACCGGCATGCAGTACGCGAGGCAACTCGGCGCACAAGCGGTGGTCCACTTCGATGCGGATGGCCAGCATCAGGTGGGAGATATGGAAGCCTTGTTGCAGCCGATCATGCGGGGGGAGGTCGATGTGGTCATGGGCTCTCGTTTTTTGACCGAAGAAAGCAAGACCAGTGTCCCGTTGCGGCGCAGGAGGCTACTCAAGATCGCTATCGGCATCAACGCCCTCTTCACGGGGCTATGGTTGAGCGATGCCCACAATGGGCTTCGCGCCCTCAATGCCAAAGCCCTGGCCCGCATCCACCTCCGCACCAATGGGATGGCCCATGCCACCGAAATCCTCAGCGAAATCCGCAAACATCAATTGCGATACTGCGAAGTGCCCGTGCACATTCAGTACTCGGACTACGCCCAGCAAAAAGGTCAGCGTTGGCATCACGCCCTAGGCATTCTCGGCGATCTCATCCTCCACAAACTCTTGTTTTGATTTCCCTGCTTCCCCATCTATTACAAACCGATCTGGTCATCAAACCGATCCAATATCTCTTGATTCCGGTCTTGGGGCTCTTGCTGGTGTTATTTTTTGTGCGGCTCAAGCGACATCCGTTGATCCGTATCCTCGTCAGCCTAATCCTGATTGCAGCTTTGGTGTTCACCATCGACCTGGACAGCAGTACCCGCCTCGCCCAATGGTTGGGGATTGGGCGGGGGGTAGATCTAGTAATTTACCTGAGCCTCCTGGGTCTGACAGTCAGTTGCATCCTCCTCTACCTGAGAACGGTCAAATTAGAAGCCTTGCTGACTGAATTGGCCCGCAATCAAGCCATCGAAGAAGGCAAGGCACCGAAAGCGGAGCAGGAGGAGTTATAAGACTTTCTTCAACGCTGCCAACCAGGCTTTTGCCATGAGATAATTGCCAGCTGGAGCGGGGTGTACGCCATCCGGGCACCAGTAAGAAACCGGGGCCTTCTCCAGTGCTTTGTCAAAGATTTCCTGAAACGGCACAAAGACCGCATCGAATTCCTCTGCCATGCGCCGCGAAGCAGAACGATAGCCATCAAAAACCGGGAACCATTGCTCGTCTTTAATGGCCGTCCCCCCTGTCAAGGCAAAGGGCTCACAGATGATGAGTTTGAGATCCGGCAGGGCTTGCTTCGTCCGTTTGAGCAAAGCCCGATAATCGGTTTCATAGACCGCAGCCGTCCCATCATAGCGATCCGATAGGGAGTGCCAATGATCGTTGACGCCGATGAGGATGCTCAGAACGGTCGGTTTCAGCGCCAAACAATCCTTTTCCCAACGCTCTGCCAACTGAAAAACCTTGTGCCCACTGATGCCGCGATTGTAGAGCTGCCAGTTGGCTTTGGGAGATTTGCCGAGTGCCTGGGAAGCAGCGACTCCCGCATACCCAGGACCGAGCGCGTACATCTGATTGGGCTGATCTTCTGATTTTCGATCTCGGCGAGCGTCTGTGATGGAGTCTCCCTGAAACAAAATCACTCCTTGGCTATCCTGCGGAAACTCCGGAGCAAGTTCTTCGGGCGAAGCCGCAAACAATTGGGGGAAAGTGAGGCCAAGGCTTGCTGCCAGCCCTGCTTGTTTGAAAAAATTTCGTCGAGTAGTCATAGAAAAGGATTTGGAAAAGTAAGGTAGGGGCAAAATCGAGCAGTTTCAATTCAGATTTCGGGGCAATGCTTGTCCTGATGTTTGGCGGAAGCTGCGTACCTTCATGGCACAATTGCTTGCTATGTCTCGAATTCGGGTGTTGTTTGGTGCAGGGATATGTCTGGGGATGCTTCTGCTGTGTTGTGAATCGCGGGGATCGACCCCAGGCGCGTAAAGC
>JBCCCJ010000762.1:0-3887 GCA_039033615.1 Bacteroidota bacterium | reverse complement strand
TGTTACTTGCTGGTTTGATTTTGGGAGAAGTAATTGGGAAGGAAAGAAAATCGAAGAAACTTGATGCTGATCTTCCATGGCGGGCGAAAAGTGATCTATTCCTACCAAATAAAAACAGGAGCCAATGGCTCCTGCTCCCTCATCATAAGGAAGGGGGTACCTCCCTCACCCGTTGTTTTATCTCAATTCTAGCTTTTTCACCCAGCGTCCCGCTTCCGTCTTGACTTCGATCAGATAGATGCCCCGCGCCAGTCCTTGATCCAATTGAACGGGAATCTCTGATCGGTTTCCGGCCGTGAGGGTAGCTTGATAAACAGGCTTCCCTTGAAGATTCAAGACCTGAATCTCCGCCCCTTGCTCCAGGCTTTGGGCAGATCGGATCACAAAACTCCCTTCACTTGGGTTGGGGTACAGCTGAAACTGATCTCTTGTCAGATCTGCCAAGCCTACGGTTCGTAAATCCAACCAAGCCGAAGTACTATCTGCTCCACAATCGTTGTACACCCGCTGAACGATTTCATACAATCCTGCTTCTGCGTAGGTATATTCAAAGGTGGCTTGGGAACTGTGAATTCCATTCCCCAAGGTCCAGTAGCGATTGCTGACCGCTTCTGAACTATCGACGAAGCGTACGGTGAGTGCGCCCAATCTTTCGATGTAAAAGCCGGGAATTGGTATACTCAAATCGTAGCCCACTTCAATCGAATCAAGCGCAGTGGCACACCCTCGGTCGTCCACAATGGATACCCCATAGACTCCTGGACTGAGATCGTCCGGATTCTGGGTTTCATTCCCATTGCTCCAGGCATAGGTAAATGGCGCAGTACCTCCTGCTACGGCCAACTCAATCCTCCCACCCGAGGCATCGGAACAGGGAGAATTGTCTATGGTCAGGACCGTAGCAGATAAGGTGTCCGGGTTGATGATGGTGAACACCTCTTGAAATTCGCAGGCTGCCTGATCCGTGATGGTCAGGACATAGGTGCCAGGTGTCAACTGATCCAGATTGGGCAAAGTATCCCCCTGAGACCATTGATAGGTGTAAGGAGCAAACCCGCCACTCGTTTGGATGCTAATGCTGCCATTGCTATCTCCGGCGCAAGCTACGTTCACGACTTCAGCGATGATGGCAATGGAGTCTGACTCCTGAATGCTGATGGTATCTGATTGCAGTTCGCAGTCGTTGGCATCCGTGATCAAGACGCTGTATTCACCAGCTGGCAATTGAACCGGATTCTGTTCTTGACTGCCTTGGTTCCAGGCGAAATTGAGAGGAGCCAGGCCTCCCGCGACTTGCATCAAGATGCTTCCCGTTTCGTCTCCGGCACAGATGACATCTTGGGTCGTGACGCCATTGATGCTGAGGGGGGGAGATAGAGAGAAAATGATGGTGTCTCTGCGAAACAAGCCAATGCTATCCGTTACCTCTACCCAGAGCATACTATCCAAGATCGCACTTCCGCTGGTATTGATCAGGGGGATCGCTTGACTAGTAGCCCCCGTTGACCAGAGATGGTGCATGCCGGGATTGCCAGCGTCTAGTTCATTTCCGTTGCAGTAGTAGCCACTTGGACCCAACTGAACGGAGGGCGGGGTGCCGAGGGCAAAGTCATCGAAGGCAAATCCATCTCCATTTTGTGCCCCTCCAGAGGCAAACGCAATTCGAAACCGAACGCTGCTGTGCCCCACGAGGCCGGGGGGGAGCGGATGACTGACCGCTACATATTCCCCAGAACCTGTTCCGCTAGACTGGGTACCACTCCAACCGGCTGATTGCCCACCAGGCAGGGCATTGATATTGACCGTATTGTACCAATCCGAGGCACCGACTGAGCCTATGGTCAGCCAATTTTCGCCTCCGTCGGAGGAAGCTTGAATCGCTGCGCCATCCCATCCCGCTTCTGATTCCCACCAGACATTCATGCGAAGCCAGGTGTCGGCATTGGCACTGCTCAAATCGAAACAAGGACTGATGACCCAGGAATTTTCGAAACTGTTATGTGTTCCGGTTCTGCCCGTTACCCAGGCTTTGGTGCCGGAAGCGCCCCCCTGAATGGTCGGATTCGCCGGAGTGCCCCATTCCCAACTGGGATTGGTTCCCTGTACGGTCCAACCGCTTTCTCCAGCCTCAAAATCTTCATAGTAGGGGAGGTTGTTTACCTGTAAGACATTTTCTACGGTCAGGCTCAGGGTATCATTGTTGACTTGGCCATCTCCAGGGGTTTGCGTCCAGACTTGGAGGGTGTGGATGCCGGGAGTGCTGAGGTCTGCTTTCTGACTGAAGGTGAAATCAATGGTATCTCCTGAAGCAAGGCTTGACGCAACCAATTCCAAGGGAACCGGAGGACTGCCATCTACGGAATAGGCCGCTTGAACATTGGATGCCGTCAACTGGCCGATATTCGTCAGGCGAAAGGTAACATTCTCTTGTCCATACCCACAGCCTACTTCTGACAGAGAAGTGATTCCCACTGGCTTCACATCCTGGGGAGGAATCGGGAAGGGTTCGAAGGTGTAATAACTGTTGTCAGAAGGACTAGAACCCGCTCCAGAAAGCGGTTGGTTCACATCGCCAGCCATGATGCCAAAAGAAACATCCTCCTGCACGCCCACGGTCGAAGTGATCCAGTTGGACGTCAGGCTGCTATACATGTCCACCACATGGATGTCATAGGTGGATTCTTCCAATACAATCGCTACGTAGGCAAAACTACTTGGTCCCCACTCGAAAGAAGCCCAGCGCACCCAAAATTGGCGGTTGGGAGCCGTACCAAAGGTTTTGTACTGGACCTGATCATTGGTTCCCGTAGGCGGATTTTGGGCGAAGGCCTCCCAAAAACAAGCAATCGAGAGATCGGGTAGCGCACCGTTGGGAACGACTCCATTGTTGCCGGGTAGGGAAGTGGCAGACAGGTCAAAGGTCAATACCCCATTCGCAGAAGTTTTGAAACTGCTGACGGACTGGCCAAAAAATTCAAAATAGAAGGGAACGGTCGCTGAATTGGACCATTGATTACCAGAGAGGCCGCCAGGGAGAAGAGGTGTCCAGCCGACAGTGCTGAATTCTGCTTCGGCATTGAGTCCGCCAGGATTCCCCGCTGCTGGATAATAGGTCGCCTGATAGGAAATTTGTCCCCTTCCAGGCAAACTGATTAGGAGCAATATGGATAAACTGACAAACTGGATGAGTCTCATGGTCCAGGGACTTGGTATTTTCTTGTATTGGTTAGTACGAAATAAGAAATAAAATACCGAGACATAAAATGAATTTCCCCTTTGCCCTTTCAGCCAATCTGGACACCTTTTTTTTCAACGAGGCGAACAAATTCACTCCGTGACAGTCATTTCCCTATGATTTTGCGTGAAAAGCGGGCTTTTCCAACGTAATTTTTCACAAGGCCTGGGCATTTTTGTAGTTTGCAGCATGGATTCACTCACCCAAATCGTTCTGGGAGCCTCAGTCGGGGAAGCCGTTCTTGGAAAGAAAGTAGGCAACAAAGCCGCCCTGTGGGGAGCGATTTGTGGAACCATTCCAGACCTGGATGTTCTGGCCAATCCATTTGTTTCGGAGCTGGATGCCTTGGTGAGTCATCGGGGCGTGACCCACTCTCTCTTATTCTGCATCGTGATGGCGCCCATCATGGGGCAATTGATTCATCGAATTCATCGACAGGAGAGAGCCGGGCCAGGGAATTGGGCGAAGTTGGCCTTTTGGGCACTGCTCACCCATCCGCTCTTGGATTGTTTCACGACTTGGGGCTTCTTTTTCTGTACGTATGTAATCGATGTGAGCATTGAGCTGATTGAATCAACGCCATTTTCTCCCTCAAACGCACGGTCGTCTCACTGCTTCCCCTTCCTCCTGATCCTCCTCCTTGTCGTTCTTC
>JBCCCJ010000761.1:0-3896 GCA_039033615.1 Bacteroidota bacterium | reverse complement strand
TACGGGAAGTATCCAAGACAAACAATCCCTCCCAGGTTCCGATCCACAGGTTGCCTACCTCATCCTCGACGATGGCTCGGATTTGCTCACTCTCAGGACGGAGGTTTTCGGTAACATGAGGGGTGTGAACAAAAGCGGAAGGGGAGGAGGGGGCAATTTGATACAAGCCCCCATTGGTTCCGATCCACAGGATGCCTTTCCGATCCTGATACAGGCATTGGACCGAAGCAAAGAAGGTTCCATCAACCAGTTGAAATTCCGTTTCTCCAAGTGCCAAATGGAAAAGACCTGCTTCTGTCCCGGCCCACACGGCGTCGTTTTGATCGACGAGCAAGGCATTGATCCGCAAAGAGGAAAGGGGAGACACCGAATCCGTCCAAAGTGCTCGAAATGATTGAGAGGCGGGATCAAATGCGGTAAGACCTCTGATGGTACCTACCCACAGACAGTTTCTTGTGCTGTCATAACTGAGACTGCGAATGTCATCATTGATCAAGCCGCCTTCTTGCTCTGCCTGGCTGTGAAATGCCTGAAATTCATAGGCATCAAACCGATTGAGACCGTGCCTCGTACCAACCCATACGAAGCCTTCTTGGTCTTGCGTAATCGCAAAAACGGTGCTCTGGGACAAGCCATCCTCTACGGAATAATGCTGGAAATCTTGGGCAGTTTGGGCGAAAAATTGGGCCATCCCCAACCAACCAATCACTGCGAAACAGGTGAATGCTTGAGAGAAATGCCGAAAGGAGGGATGGTCGCAGGGGGTAAACATGAGTAGTAGTTTGCATAGGTAGCCTCCTTACTACCTACATAAATATACAATTTCTCATGTAAATGAAGGAAACCCCAGCAGGCAAAGGCTTGCTCACGGTGATAATTTTTGGGGAGAGAAGACGAGCTGGATCAAATTCTGCTGTTCTACCTACGGGAAAGGAAGTCAGCCTACACCGATAGCAAAACGGCTACGTAATGACACAGCGCCGCAGCGAGAACGAACAGATGCCAGATGGCGTGATGGAATCGGAGGCTTTCCCAGCGATAAAAAATAACCCCCAAAGTGTACAAGATTCCGCCAGAAACCACGAGGGTCAAAGTCGCAGCAGAAACCGATTCGAAAAAAGGTTTGGCCACAAAAAGCAGCATCCACCCCATGCTTAGATAAATGGCGAGCGAAAGGCGTTTGTATTTTCCGAGGAAGAAAATCTTGTAGATCACGCCGAGTAAGGTCATGCCCCACAGGATCGAGAGCATCGTGATTCCCGCTGGATTGAGGAGATACAGCAAAATGAATGGCGTGTAGGTGCCAGCGATCAGGACATAAATGCTGATGTGGTCGATGATCTGTAGCACCCGCTTGACCTGGGGTTGACGAAATCCGTGGTAGAGGGTAGAAGCCGTAAACATCATCAAAAACGCAAACCCAAAGATGCTCGCGCCAACAATGCCAGGCACATTGCCATTCATGGTAGCAGTAGCGATCAACAATGGCACCCCAACGATGCCAAAAAGAAGACCAAAACCGTGGGAGATGCTATTGGCAAGTTCTGCCTGAAGGGATTCTGAATGCGGGATCATAGGAAGGAATCAATTTGCGCCAAACCGAAATACGGGAGAAGGCGTGCGACTGTTGCTCATCAAGACCTCTAATTCAACTCGAATGTCGGGTTCTTGTTCGGCCAGATTTTGGGTCTCTCCGGGATCTCTTTCCAAATGGTACAACTCTGCCGGAGCCTCTGGCGCAGCTAAGTAATTGTATTTCACAGCCTTCCAGGGACCTTTCCTGACAGCAATCCTGCCTCCCTTTTCGTGAAATTCCCAATACAAATGGCTGTGCTCCGCTTGGCCAGGTTTCTGAAGCAAGGTAGGAAGCATGGAGATGCCATCTAGCCCCTCTGGAATCGGGGCACCAGCGAGTTCCGCAAAGGTGGGGAACAAGTCCCAGAAGGCCGAAATGTGATCACTTTGGCTCCCTGCTGCGATGGTACCTGGCCAGTAGGCGATGGTGGGAACCCGGATTCCCCCTTCATACAAATCTCGTTTATACCCCTTGAAAGGACCATTGGAATCAAAATAATCCGGATCTGCTCCCCCTTCGAGGTGAGGTCCATTGTCTGAGCTGAAGAGGATGAGGGTGTTGTCAGCCAAGCCCAAGGCTTCGACTTTGTTGATTATCTCCCCAACCTGCTGATCAAGGAGATCGATCATCGCGGCGAAGGCTGCATGCGGTTCTGCTTGAGATTCGTAGGGACCATTACGGTACTTTTCTCCTTCATCGTAGCCTTCATAAGGCGTTTCTGGGTCCATGCTACCGCGATACTTTTCCATCAAACTATCGGGAGCCACGAGTTCTGCATGAGGCATAACGGCAGGAACGAACAGGAAAAATGGTTGCTCCTGGTGTTGGTCAATGAATGCCAGGGTCTTTTCCTGAATCA
The DNA here is from genome assembly GCA_039033615.1 of Bacteroidota bacterium. GTDB lineage: Bacteria > Bacteroidota > Bacteroidia > J057 > J057 > JBCCCJ01. The sequence continues at coordinate 1,461 of JBCCCJ010000761.1, read as the reverse complement.
AGGCTGGAGCATACAAACCTTTTTGGGTGCCAGCATTGGCTGGTAGTTCGATCTTATTCTGATTTTCCCACAGATGTCTCGGAAAATAATGATGGGCAAAGCGTTGGCAGTTGTACCCAAAGAATTCGTCAAATCCTTGCTGATTGGGATCGCCTTCTGAACCGGGAAATCCAAGGCCCCATTTCCCAAAAGCACCAGTTGCATAGCCTTGCTGTTGCAAGAGTTCGGCAATGGTCAGGGCAGAATCAGGCAATGGATGCTGTCCTTCAGGAAGTACCTCTTTATTTCCTCTTACAAAGGTGTGTCCGGTATGTAGGCCCGTCATCAAAGCGGAACGGGAAGGCGCGCAGACCGTAGCTCCAGAATAATGCTGGCGAAAAAACATTCCCTGCTCGGCGAGCCGATCAAGGTGAGGCGTTTGAAAATGAGTTTGGCCAGTCCAACTGAGATCACCATATCCCAGGTCATCGGCCAGAATGAAAATGATGTTGGGAGGCGGCGTCTCAGCAGGGGGAGAGGCAGGGCCGCAGCCCGAGCCTAAACTCAAGGCCAGGAGGAAGCTAAAAAGGCGGACAATGCGATACATAGGAGGAGGAGAAAGAGCAAATTGAAAAAAGGGCAGCCTTTTGTACAAGACTGCCCTAAGTGTATGTGCCAATTAACTAGTGAAAGATACACAATTGGCTCATTTTGCCAAAGAAATTCAATGAGAAATCCTTTGGTTTCTCAGTTTTGAATCTTTTTGTTGAAGAGATATTCTTTTTTCTTCTACAAACTCTTCATCAGGCGCTCAACTGCCGCTAGTACAGACCTGCGCATCAAATTATTGACCCCTGCGACCTGACCCGATTGCACCAGGGAGACATGGCCGTGCATGATGCTCCACCAGTGAAAAAACAGTTCATCGGTATCGGTAGAAAACAATTGTCCAGATCGCAAGATCTCAATCACCGATTGGCTGCATTCTTTGAGCGATTGGCGACTGGCAGGATGGGCTTTTACCCCTTCGAGATTGAACATCACTTGATACAATTCCGCATGTTGAAAGGCCCAATCCCAGAACGCCGCAGAAACCGCCTTCATCTGCCCCAATGGATCGGAGACCGTCTGGCGGGCGTCATCCATTACGTATTTCAAATTCCGAAAGCCCATGACCTCTAGTTCGATCAGGATGGCTTCCTTGTTCTCGAAATGCTCATAAATGACCGGGGGCGTATATTCTATCCGATCACTGATCTTGCGGATAGATACTTTTTCCCAGCCCAATTCAATGGCCAAACTTCGGGTAGCCTTCAAAATAGAGGCTTTGAGCGTTTCTATTTCCCGTTGTCGGCGTTCCTTGATGCCCATAAGTAGTGAGAAAATCTAACGGTGTTATTGGTAAGGTAAGGAGGTCCTCTCAGATTTCCAAAGCGTCCCTCCATTTCCAAGCAGTAATTCTCACTTGGGAACCAGCGCGTG